>CAYNWY010000051.1:0-5748 GCA_964401065.1 Candidatus Woesearchaeota archaeon | reverse complement strand
GGGCAGATAATAGAACACACTTGGAAATATTTAGCTAATCCTTTTGTGCAACCTAATGATACAACAAAACCAATTATTTGGAATAATTTTAGTACAATAGATGAAAGAAATTCTTATTTTGATGACAGGCTTTATAATTATGACCAAATAGATAAAATAGAAAATCCTGATTGGGTTTGTTCAGATTATGTAAGAGCTTGGATAATCGCTTTCAATGGGTATCCTATGGAAGGACTCGAGAATAACAATTGGCACAATATTCCCGCATACGATGTTACATTTCGCGTTTATAATAAGCCGAGTCATGCTGCTGGAGAAGTTATTGTAGGGGATTATGTTTCAAATATTAGTGATTGGAGACTTATTGAAACTCAAAACGATTCAACATATTCTCCAAATAAACTTAAAGAATTGGGGGTTTATGAAGTTGAGATAAATTATACTTTTGTAAAAGAGAATGATGTTCAAGGAAAATTTTTGTCTTCAATCCCTCTGTTAAAATTTGTTTTAAATGAAAACAATGATTGGGTAGATTCTGGATATAGAAGTACAGATATAAATTTGGTAGAAGAAAGAAGATAATAATATAAGAGAATCTCAAAAATCATCAAATGACCTTTGTTAAATTATGTCATTATAAAATAGTAATTTAGTAAAGATTTAAATAATTCTTATTCTTTATACAATAATGCCTAGAATTGATGCAAATACAAAAAATGGACTAATAGAAATTAATTCATATAATGGTGATCTAATGCAGAAAGAAGTCTCTCAAATAGAAGATTATTGGCAAACATATTTGCCTTCAAAGACATGGGATTTTTTTAGAACAGATAACAATCATGCTTATGTTAAGGGAAAAGTATTTTATGAAGGAGATTGTAAGAACAATTTAATCATATCTCCATATTCAAATTCAAATAGGTTGGTAAACGTACAAAATGCATTTGTTTTTGTAGGAGATTCATTTATTGAAGTAGCACCTATATCTGATATTCCTAATGCTGTTGACAAAGGACGAAGAGAGTTGTCTAATCAAAAAATTAATTATAACATCCCAGAATTAGTTTCTCAAAGAGAAAATCTTAATGAAAAAGATTTGAACAATCTAAAAAAAATTGTAATGAAAATTTATGGGATTAATGTAAAGCATATCTCATCAATCCCCTCTAAAGATAAATTAGGAGGAATTTATTATATAGAAAGCGAGAATAAGCAAGAATATGTGTTAAAATATAAAGGACGTTCAAAAAAATATGCAGAATTATTATCCCAAATAACCAACTCTATTCCAAATCTTTTTCCTAAAGTTTATCCAAAGTTAAATGAAAAAGGGTATTCATTTGAAATTAATGATGCATGGTATGGCTTAGAGTCTTTTATAAAAGGAAAGATAAAAGAAAGAGATTTAAATTATTTTTCAGAAGTTGGAAAACTTATTGGAGAATTGCATAATGAACTTTCTCTCTTCTCAAAAAATAATAATCCGTTAAGTACAATTATGGACTCAAAAGATATGCATCTAAGCCATAGCAATATAGCTTCAGCATATTTAGATTTGGTAATAACAGATAAAAAACATAACTTTTTAGTTTCAGAATTGGAAAAGCTCATCAGTACAGATTTTATCTCTGAAATCCATCTGCTTCCATCACTCTTAATACACAGAGATTTAAACAATTCAAACATCCTTTGGGAAAATAGAAATCCAAAGATAGTTGACTCAGAATCTATTAAGATATCAAAAAGAATAAATGAATTTATTCCTGCTCTTATTCTCAAGGGCAACAGGAATAGACCAAATTACGTCCCTGGAAGTTTGTCAAAGATAATAAATGCTTCTAACTCTTTCATTGGAAATGAAATGTCAGAAGAAGAAATAGAAATACTCCCAAAATTGCTTAAATATTCTCTGATAAAACATTATACAATTCGAAACATAAGAAGAGGCATTAAAGATAAACCTGCTCTACAAGAACTTGAAAAAGAGATAAATGAAATCGACAAAGAGGCCCCATGATTGAACAGGAAATACCTTTTAGAATAAATTATCCTTTAGAAATATTAAACAAATCTAAAGAAATTAATTTTAATAATAAAATTGAAAGAAGAAATATATTTAAGAGAAATATATTTTATTATAAATACAAAAAAATAAAGAACCCCTTTTTTGAAAAGAGGTGCAAACTTTATCTTCAACTTGCAAAAAGGATATCAAAATTCATACAAAGACAGTATCCTAAATTAGAAATACAGAGCATCTCTGTTTTTGGTTCTTCATTATATTTAGAAAATCCGGGGGACTTTGATTTTTTAGTTCTAGTGAAAGGCAATACTTTCGCACTTGAAGAAATAAAAATTCCTTTAAGATATAACAAAAAATACACAAAATATTCTATCGGGATATCTATAAAAGGGATTGATAACTTTTCTTTTGGAATATTTGATTTAATCTCCAAAACTCCTTTCAATCAACAAAGTCAAATAATTGATAGAACTGTAATTTCATTATTTAAAAGACATATTCCTTTAATTGGCTATGATTTTTTAGAAAATAAAGAAATATTCTTGAATAATGTTTATGCTCAAGTATGGGATTTATTAAACAATACTTACAATTTATATTATCTAAAAAAAGAAAGACCTTATTTAAACGATACACAAAGGGCTAAGAAAATACTATCCAGAGTTTATGAAGCAACATCCTATCTTGAATCTCTTGTAAATGATTCAGAGATAACAAAACTAAAAGAAGAAATTTATTTTCATTATACTCATAATCAATTTTCTTTTACATATTGTAAAGAGATATTTAACAATCTTAAAACTCTTTATATAAATAGGGTAAAAAAATTAAAGAAGCAAGTTTCCAGAGAAATTTCTTTTAAAAAAGATAATAAAGAAATTTCTAGCATATTAAGAAAAACAACAAATCTTTTACATAAAAACAAAATTGGAAAATTCCTTCCTGTAGTTGCAAAAATTGTAGATAATAAAGGAAAAATCATTGCATTTTCCAAAAGGATTAAACAAAGTAATAAATCCAATATATACTCTGGCCCGATACATGCTGAGATATGTGCAATAAATAATGCAAAATCAAAAGATGAAATTAACTGGAAGGATTACACTTTATATTGTTCTCTTGAACCTTGTGGGGCATGTGTGGAGAAAATATCGAAATTGGGAATAAAAAAAGTTGTTTATTGTATGGCCGATCCCCTCCTTTCTTATTACGGCAGAAAAAGAGAACCTTATACAAAAAAAAGAATTTCTTTTTATAGGCACAATTCCCCAGAGTTAATTGCTAAATTCCAACATATCTACTCTGAATTATATAATCGTAAAGATTCTTTAAAAAAAGAATTCTCGGTCTTAGAAATATTAAAGGATAAAAGATTAAAAGAGAATATTGAAGATAGACTGGAAGATTATTGGAAGAAAATTGGGCTTCCTTACAAATGGATTAAAACAATATTAAACATCCTCTCAAAATACTCCTCTAATGAAGATATAGCCATAAAAAAAGTTAGAAAGAGATATCCTCAACTCACCAAAGATAATAGTATAGAATATTCAAAAAAGCTTAGAAAATTTAGAAACGTAAAGGTTGTAAATCTTGCAAATAGAATAAAGGATTATGTTTGTGATGGAATTCTTGCTGATGTAGGAGGCAGAAATCCAGATTTTATTGAACAAATAGTCTTGTTAAAAAAAGGAATTAAGAAAGCTTATCTTACAGATATAGACCTTTTTTCATCAGAATCAAAAAATCATAAAATTAAATTCTTCTTGCAGGAATATAAAACGAAGATTCCCTTTGCAAAAAATACAATAAATACCTTCTTATTATCCATGGTATTACATCACCTAAAAGGATTAGATCAAAGAAATTTAATAAGAAGTATAGTAGCCTCACTCAAATACAATGGAAGAATTATCCTAATTGAAGATTCTTATCTAGAATTAAAAGGAATTAAGGGGTATTCAAAGAATATAAAGAATTTCTTGAAATTCACTACAGATGAAAAGAAAGGCATATTATCTTTCTACGACTGGTTTGGAAACAGGCTTATGAGAAATAGAGATAATAGTCCATTATTTTATAAGTATAGAACAATGGAAGAGTGGAAATATATATTTGAAAGGGAAGGTCTTAATCAAATTAAAGCCGAATTTATTCATGAAAACTCCCTTAAACCAGATATATTCCCTCCAAAAGGGATATTAATCTTTCAGAAGAAAGGGAGATAAAATTAAATAATATAAGATATACATAATACAATATGAAACCTAAAATATGCTACAGTATAGGAAACCTAAAGGAGTTTACTTTTGAGGAATACCCCTTTGATGGATATGAATTAAAATCAAACGTAGATGAACTTAAGCCAAACATTGTGGTTTTATTAAAGATAAAAGAAGATTTTCATGGTAAGGACTTATCTTTGCATAGTCAATTAAGTAGAATATTCAGTTGTGCTGATAGAGGATTTCCTGAATTTGCTAAAGCTGAAATGAATATCTTAAAATCAGAAATAATCATCTCAAAAATTCTTGGAATAAGACAGATAATCTTTCATATGAAAGAAACTCCATTTACAGAAAAAGAAATTAAAGAATTTAATAAAATTATTAAATTTGCAGAGAAGAACAAAATTGAACTGCTTTATGAAAATCATGTTTGCTCAGACGATATAATTCTAAATGTTCTTAATACATTTCCAAAAGTTAAATTCTGCCTAGATATTGGACATTTGAATGTTGCAATACACAATGGAAAGTTTAAGATGAACTTAGATAAATTTTTAGAAAAAGTAAAACCTAAATTGGTTAATATTCATGCTCATAATAATCAGGGGGAAAGAGATGAACATAATTCGATAGAAGATGGAACTTTTGACTGGAAAAATATTCTCAATAAACTAAAAAATACCAATTTAAACAGAATTGTTATTGAAAGCAGAAAAAAAGAAGATATTCTAAAAACAAAAGAGTTACTAAATAATTTTTACAAACACTCGGAATGAAAGATTACTTTGAAAAGAACAAATCTTCGTACAATGAAATGGCTCCTTTTTACAAAATAAGAAGAGATAGAGGAGATTTCAAAATTAATGAAGAGATAATAAAATTCAGTTCTTTAATAGAAAAACAATTTCAAAATCCCCAGATTTTAGAAATAGGTCCCGGCGCAGGTGTTGTTTTGGATTATCTTTCAAAGAAAGGCTTCAAAACTACCGCAATTGATATTTCAGATGAAATGATAAATATTGCAAGGGAAAATTCTCCAAAAACAGAATATATTTTAGGGAATTTCTTAGATTATAACTTTAATGAGAGAATATTTGAAGGGGTATTCGCCAAATCTATTTTTCATCTTTTTGGGGCAGAAGATGCTTCTCTTTTTATAAAAAAATCTCATGAATTATTGATTAATGATGGACTAATGTATCTCTCCTTTTTTTTAAGAAATAAATCTCAAGAGGGATTTAAATCAAAAAATATGGAAGGAAAAGAATTTATAAGATATAGTAAAAATTGGACAAAGGAAGAATTGAAAAACTTCTTAGACCATTCCTCTTTTAAGATAATATATGATTCTATGACCCCTTATGGAACTATGAATAAATGGATTGGGATCTTAAAGAAGTAGTTATGTAGTTGCAGAATAATATATAAAAACAAATATTGCTTTTATTCTCAATCAGAAAAACCCCCATAAAACAGCCTTCTTATTGCCCCTCC
>CAYNWY010000050.1:2446-5823 GCA_964401065.1 Candidatus Woesearchaeota archaeon | reverse complement strand
CCACTCAGGCAATTCAGTCAAATAGTCCGACGCTTAAATATCTTTCTCCCCGGTCGGCTTTGCCTCATTAGTCTACCATAAGTCAAGGTTGCCTCATAAGTGTTAATTCTGCCTCAAAAGTAATATCAACATAAAATAATCTTTGGAGAACCTCTGGTGCATTCATTTTTGAACAATCTCCTGAAAATTCTTTACAGTTCCAAAATCAACATCAATTGTCTTAAAGTGCTCTTCAGCACATTTGATTTTTTGCTTTTCTGAAGGTCTTAGATTTTCAAGATTTTCTACAAACTTTGTTTCTCTGATAAGGTATAGTTTCTCTTTAATCTTTCCTTGTAAATCTCTTTCTTCAAGAACAATTGCCCAATCAGGATTATATTCCCCAATAGGAGTTTCAACTAAGAACCAAGGAGGCAACTTAATAAATAATTTTACTTTATCGCTTTCTTCCAATGCTTTTGCAAAATCCCTTTCACCTTCAGAATCCCAAATTGTTCCATCATAAATTGTTTTTTCTTTGTTATCTGGAATAACATATTCTTCATATGCGTCAAGATTTCCAAATAACTCCATCTTCCAAAAGTCATTTAGTTCTATATATTTTATTCCGTTAATTAAAAATTCTTGTAATGTGCCTTTAATTATATTGATAACCGATTGCGTAAATTCCTGCGGATTCACGAAGATTAAATCTAAATTTTTAGTTTTAGAAATAATCTCATAAATTGTCTGTCTTGTTAATTTTGTTTCAGAAGAGATTAACTCTACTAGATTAGGAATTTCAAAATTCTTATTTAGTTCTTCAGCTTCATCTCCAATAAATTGGTATTTTATCCCTTCTCCTTCCTCTAAAGAGAGAAACACTTTCTCAATTCTTATTTTTATAGTTTTAACAGTTAATTTATTGAGTTCATCAACACATTTATCAACAAGGTTATTAGTGTCTATATCAACAGCATACTTTGTTTTCTTAGAAATTCTCTTCCACAACTCTTTAAATTCTGGATTCAGCTTAAATCCTTTCCTTAAATTCAAAACTTTTCTATTTCTTGCATTCGCTGGTATTGGCGGTGCGATGACATCTCCATATTCATCAACATACTCTTGCTGTAGTTTTGAAACATAATCTGAATAACTTTCATTAGCAACTACAGTTAAAACATTAAACTCCAAATCAGTTAATCTTTCTCCATCCTGATTTACAGGAAGCCTTACCCCTCTTCCGATTTCTTGTCTTTTTTTCATTTCTGAAACAGTCTCGTTAAGAGTGCAGATGTTGAATACATTGGGATTATCCCACCCTTCTCTTAAAGCTGAATGCGAGAATATAAATGATGTTGGCTCTTCAAAAGAAAGTAATCTTTCCTTGTCTTTCATGATGAGATCAAAAGTCTCTTTATCTGATTCCATACCGCTTTCGCTTTTGTAATTTGAAAAATACCCATTATGAACTTTATTAACGTCTAAATTTTTATATTGTGGAAAATTCTTTTTTATCCTTTCAAATTCCTCAATGAAGGTTTTTCTTATGAATCCATCTTTTTCAGTATAGTTAGCAACACGATCAATAAAGAATAAAGAGAGAACTTTAAGTTTTAGGGGCTTAAGAATTTCCTGTTTTCTGAAATGTTCTTCTATTGTGTGTTTTATTTGAATCCTCATCAAGTCTTTTTTATCTCCGCCCAAATCTTCACCTTTCTTTATAGTAATTCCATTTGAAAATTTGAGGTGATTATATCCTGCGTGTATTCCAGATACAATAAACTCTTTATAATCAATATTATCAGTTTTTTCAAATAAGTTATCTCCCTGCTTCACTGTGATGGTTTTAGCCTTATATCCTGCTTTTTGTTTTTGGTTTACTTCTAATTTCGCCCTTATCCCTTTACTGTCTGCAATAATATCCAGACATTTAATGTAAGCATTATTAAAATCGTCTTCTTTTACGACCGATAAAACTTCTATTTTTTTAACTAAACCTTTATTGTAAGCATCAACAGGAGTAAGCCTGTAAATAAGATTATAATAATTCCTGTGTGTTGCAGAATATCTTAATTTGAATAAAGGATTTAATTTTTTTAACGCTTCTTTTGCTTTATCACTCTCCATGTTTTGAGGTTCATCCAGAATCAAAATTGGATTTGTTTGAGAAACGATGTCAATTGGTTTTTGCCCACTTAATTTGTCAATATTTTGATTCATAACATTTGTATCTTTATTAAAAGAGTTAAGGGTCATTACTAAAATCTCCACATTATTATTTCTTGAGAACTGTCTTATTCTGGAAAGTTTGCTTGAATCATACTCACAAAAATTATAAGATAGATTATCATAAATCTGTTTAAAGTGTTGCTTTGTAATTTCTAATGTTTTTAAGACACCCTCTCTTATAGCAACAGAAGGTACAATTATGATAAATTTTTTGAATCCATACTCATTGTTTAATTCCAAAATTGTTCTTAAATAAACATAAGTCTTTCCTGTTCCTGTTTCCATTTCAACAGAAAAATCCATACCCTCAAGTTTTCCAGATTCCTTAATTTTATTTTCATTTTGAATTGATTTAACATTATCTAATAATTTTCTTTCCGAAATGCCCAACTCATTTGGAATAACTCCATTTTCTGCAATAAAGGGAAGAGATTTTGTAGTATTTTTTTGCCCTCTAAATAAATCTACAACTGACTTAATTGCCTCCAATTGAAAATCCAGATTGCTGTCAAATTTAAATTTCATAGTATTACCTAAATTGTCTTTAAATTGCATTGGATTGCGAGATTTTTCTTCTTGCTATCAGTTAATGCTTCGTCAAGACAAATGAACATATTTTCTTTTTTGAGTTTTAATTCGTCTATTGCCTTATCTTTAATCTCTTGGTCTAAACAGACATAGAAATACAATTCTCCGTCTGTAACTTTATAGATTTTATTTGTTTTAATGTCTGTGTTCTCTATTTTTGAGTTTAAGCCATATCCTTCCTTGATTATGCATTCATATATGACATCAATATCTTTGTATCCAGAAACTAATGGAGATTTGAATAATGCTAACTGCCTCTTTAGTTCTTTCTCATCCTTTCCTTCATATTTCTCCCATATTTTGTAATTTGATCTTTCCAGTTTGAAAACTTTAAATCCTAAATCTAAAGGAGCTTCTTTTTCTTCTGTTAATTTCTTTTGCTTTGAGTTTTCTTTTTTCTCTTTCTCTATTAGTTTTATAACTCTTCTAACTCTCTCTTTTCCTATTTCAGCTATTGTTTTGTAGCCAGCCTTATACGCCTCTGATTTTTCATCTGTCTTTTCAGGCAATTGAACTAAAATGAATTTCCTATTTCCACCATCTTCTTTATTTAAATCTAAAACTGCGTGAGCTGTTGT
>CAYNWY010000050.1:0-2346 GCA_964401065.1 Candidatus Woesearchaeota archaeon | reverse complement strand
AAATTCTCTTCACCAAAAATCTCATCCATTATCTTTCTTAGATTAGTAACTTCATTATCATCAATGCTGACAAATATCACTCCGTCATCTCTCAATAAATTCCTTGCAATAAACAATCTTGGATACATCATAGAAATCCAGTTTGAATGGAATCTTCCCGCTGTTTCAGGATTGGTAGTTAATTTAATGCCATCTCCATTAGATTGTCCTGTTTGTTCTAAATAAGCTTTAATATTGTCGCTAAAATTATCTTTGTAAACAAAATCTTTTCCAGTGTTGTATGGCGGATCAATGTAAATCATTTTTATCTTATTGAAGTATGATTTTTGCAATAATTTCAAAACTTCAAGATTATCTCCTTCAATAAATAGATTTTCAGTTTTATCAAAATTAATGGACTCTTTTTCAGCAGGGATTAATGTTCCTTTTGCAGTTATCTGAATGTTCTTAAACGACTCTTTTCTTCCAGCCCAATTAAAAGAATACTTCTCTTCTTTGCCATCAATGTCCTCGCCAAGAGTTCTTTGTAATTTGTTAAAATCAACTTTTCCCTCGGCAACAATTTCTGGAAACAATCTCCTTAATTCTGAGATTTTCTCTTGAGCAAGATTCATCGATTCTTTTGATACTTTATTCATTTTCTCTCCTCACTTTTTCTCGGTCTATCCCAATATGGAGATTTACATTTCGGGCATACTCTTGGTTGAGAATTTTTGTCGTAGGGAAGCCACTCATGCCCACAGCGATAACATTTGTTTCCAATGAGGTTTATGTTAACTCCAGCCCCCTCTTTCTTTCCCATGTTCTCTTTTGAATCGTTCATATTATTAAACATGATGTTAAACCTATATATAAATATTTGTATTATGTAAACTTTAATATGTAATTCTTAATATGTTATCTTCAATATAATACCTATATGTTACAGTATAACAATGTTTATATAGTAGATAGTATATACCTATCTATAACATAATACCCATAACATGAGTTGATAAACATGGAACAAATAACTGAACAAAACTTTAGGAACTTGACAAGAGAACAACGAGGGCAATTAATCGCCCAGAAATACAGAATAACACGAACTGACAAAGGCTATGAAGTGCCAAGCCAATTTAACAAAGGAAAATACCTTGTCAAAGTAAGATATGATCATAAGGAGTGCAACTGTCCTGATTATGAAGTAAGAAGGCAGAAATGCAAACACATTTTTGCAGTAGAGTTTACATTACAGGAAGAGATAGATAATGAAGGAAATAAAGTAATAACCCAGACAGTAAAAAAGACTTATCCGCAAAATTGGAAAGCATACAATCTCTCCCAGACAACCGAGAAAGAGAAATTAATGGAACTGCTATCTGACATCACAAGCAGAATAAGGCAACCAGCTTACAACTTCGGAAGACCAAACAATAATTTAGGAGATACAATAATTTAGGAGATACAATCTTTTCTATGATTTTCAAAGTGTATTCCACATTTTCAGGGAGAAGGTTTGCTACCGACTTGAAGTTTGCACAAGAGAAAGGGCTTATTGAAAGTATAACACCATACAACACCATGTTTAAGTATTTCAAAAAGCCAGAACTAACACCAATATTGGCACAGATGGTAACTTTAACCTCTCTGCCCTTGAAAAGCGTTGAAACAAAGTTTAACATAGACAGCACAGGTTTTGGAACATCAAACTTTCAAAGATGGTTCAGCTTCAAGCACGGAAAAGAAATCTGCTCAAGAAGATGGGTTAAATGCCATTTTGTAAATGGAGCAAAAAGCAACATCATTACTTCTGTAAAGATTACAACAGAAGAAGGAGCAGATTGTCCACAGCTTCAAGAAATGGCTAACAAAACAGCAGAAAATTTTAACATGGAAGAATTAAGCGGAGATAAAGCCTATTTGAGCAAAGATAACTTTGAGTTAGTAAACAGCTTAGGCGGGACTTTTTATGTGCCTTTCAAAAGCAACAGCAAGGGTTCAGGCAACGGAATGATATGGAAGAAAATGTATCATTACTTTATGATGAATAATGAAGATTACCTTAACCACTATCACGCAAGAAGCAACGCAGAAAGCACAGTAAATATGCTAAAATCAAAATTTGGAGATAGTGTAAGAAGCAAACTATGGACGGCACAAGTTAATGAGGTTCTATGCAAAATCATAGCCCATAATATCTGCTGCGTGATATTAGAAATGAATGAGTTAGGATTAGAAACTAACTTTTGCCTCAAAAGTCAGGAGAGTGCCCAAAAAGTCTAACTTATGAAAGAGTTATGAGGCAAAGCCGTAAAAACCAGATAACTTTATAACTAAACCCATATAATCCAGGCTCTGGTGAGG
>CAYNWY010000049.1:4248-5929 GCA_964401065.1 Candidatus Woesearchaeota archaeon | reverse complement strand
TAATCATCAATCATCACAAGTTGATTTTTTTTCATAAGTGATTCCACACCTTGAGCAAGTGTAATGTGTTACAGCCCCTTCAATACCTGGTGGAGTATAAGCAGAGTCTTTTTCCTCTTTGTGTCCGTGTATTTCACAATATTTTGCAGTTTCAAGAGTCTTTGCTGTATTTATTTCTCGTTCTAAAATATTAATAAGATATTCTTTTTTAGTAGGTTCTTTATTTATCTTGTTTCCTATAAGCGTTGTTGCTCTTTCTTCTCTGCATTTTTCTATATATTTCCATTTTAGATAATCATACTCTTCTTCTCCAATTAGTTTAGGTTTTATTATTCCAAACTTTAATCCCCAAAGATATAACTTTGCTTCCAGTGGATTCATCTGTTTATTATGAAAACTAATTATTGGGTTTCCTTCTGCCATCTTTCAAACAAGAAGTATGCATTTTTAATAATTTATATACAAAAATTATTTTAAGCTCTTTTCAATTTCAATCAACCTGTTTATCTTTGCTTCACGCTCTTTTCCTGTTATTCCGCATTTGAAAAAATCTGCTTGGAAAGCAAATGCTAAATCTGCTAGAATTGTTTCTTCTGTCTCACCGCTTCTATGAGAGAAAATTATTTTTATATTATTTTCTTTTGCAATCTCGCAGACTCTTTTAACCTCAAGAAGAGAGCCACACTGATTAGGTTTTACTATGATTGCATTTATGCTTTTCATCTTAATTGCTTTTTGAAATCTTTTTGAATTTGTAACAGTTAAATCATCCCCTACTATAAGAGAGTTGGAGAATTTTTTTAGTAACTTTGCAAAATTTTCAAAATCTTCTTCTTGAAATGGATCTTCAATATAAAACAAATTGTAATTTTTTATTAAATTACTGATATATCCTAATTGTTCTTCATTTTCTCTTTTAAGCATAGGATTTTCATATTGATATTTTCCTCTTGAGTAAAATCCTGAAGAAGCAACATCCACTCCAAGAGGAATATTTAATTCCTTTAATATATCAAGAACTTCTTTTTCATTTAGGGAAGTCATCCAGGCATCTTCGTCGTTTTTTTGCCCATTGAAAGTTTTATCTTTTTTCTTGATTGAATATTGTGCTTTTTCTTTTGCTTCTTTGTTTATTTTCTCTGATTCTTTTGGAGATTTTAAGTTAGGGATGAGCAAGAACTCCTGAAAATCTGGTTTTTTTCCTTTAATCTCAGAATGTTTTCCTCCACCAATACAATTTCCGACCAAGCGTGGAAATTTTTTTTCTTTTCCAGCATTAGGGTTTATCAATTCCCAAACTTCTTTTTTCTTTTCAGAGGCAATTGCTTTTAGAACAGCAGATTCGAATGCAAAGAGAGTATTTGCTCCTATATGTCCGTCTAAAATGTCTTCAACTCTGCTTAAATCACCAAATTCTTCAAGTATCTCATCAGTAAAATAATCTTTAAATTTTTTAATTTCAGCTATATCCTCTTCTAAGCTTTTTTTATACGGTTTAACCTCATATTTTCCAGTTGATTTCCCAGATGGAGAAGATGCTGAGAATGTTTTTCCAAGATTGGTTTTTATGGAAATAAGTATAGTTTTCTCTTTTCTAGAATCAAGAATGCTCTTGGCTGAAACCTCTTTAATGACAACCATTAATTAAGAAAAAATTAATTCTTTATAAGGTTTTGTTTAT
>CAYNWY010000049.1:0-4148 GCA_964401065.1 Candidatus Woesearchaeota archaeon | reverse complement strand
TAACTATTTTATAATTAATACGAAATACTTATTCCAGTCAAATAAACTCCTTGTACGTCCACATAAAAACATTTATAAATAATGTAGACGTACAAAATACATGGTTTATACTGAAATTAAAGAAAGAAATAAAAAAAAGTATTTTTATAGAGTTATCTCTCTAAGAAAAGGCAAGAAAGTCTCTAAAATTAAGAAAATATCTTGGAGTTGATTTATCTAAAAATGATTTAGATTTTAAAGAAAAAGAAGCAGATAAAAACTTTAATTTGGAATTAACAAATGTGAAGAAGAGATTAATTGAAGAAATAAAATTAAAGATAAAAGAAGTCTTAATAAAAAATAAGATAAAAAAGGCAGGAATATTTGGAAGTTATGCTAGGGGGGATTATAAAAAAAATAGTGATATAGATATTTTAATAGAACCTCCAGAAGGAATGGGTTTTGGTTTTGCAGGGTTAGAGATTCAATTATCTGATAAACTAAAGAAGAAAATAGATTTAGTTACTTATAAGGGTATAAGTCCTTATTTAAAAGACAAAATACTTAATGAGGAGGTTAGAATAATTTAAAATATGATGGAAAAAGATAATTCTGTTTTTATTAAACATATTTTAGATAGCATAAATGCAATAGAAGATTTTTCTAAAGATATATCTAAGGATAAATTAGAAAGTAGTCGTCTAATCCAGAGTGCAGTTGTAAGAGAAATACAGATTATTGGGGAAGCTGTTAAAAATATTTCAACTTCTTTTAAACAAGAACATTCAGAAATTCCTTGGAAAGAGATAATGGGGACAAGAGATAAAATGATTCATCATTATTTTGGGGTAGATTTAGATATTTTGTGGAATATAATAAAAAAAGATTTGCCTTTGTTGAAAAAGCAACTTATTAATTTAGAATAGAAAACATTAAATTATTTGTTACTTTTAAATAGGAGTTACAAAGTAGAAAAGTTTATAAACTCTATTTCTTAACTAAAATTATGGTACAATTAACAAAAGATATTCAGCCAAGAGGAATTGCATCTGCTTATGTAGTTACACCTTTTGATGAAGGCAAAAAAATATTAGAGGCTGATGGTTATCATATTATTTCTGCAGAGGAAAACGCAAGATTAAGAGCTCAGGAAGGAAAAGATGCTGATGTTTCCAGAAATGGGAATTGGATTAAGGAAGGGTTCTTATATATTCCAAAAAAGGGCAAGTTTTTAACAAAGAATTCTCCCGTTATGGATAATTCTGTGGAAGCTACACAAGCACATAGAAAAGGGAATGAATTTTATTTAACAGATACGCAAGTTGAAAGTGGTCTGGCTAATTCAGTAAAACTTAAAGATAGAGACTTTTCAATTCCAACTAATAGATTTGGAGATGATGAAGTTACTGCTTTTGCTTTTGGGAATTCTGCAAAACCTTATGGAAATTTTTTAAGAGAAGCAGGAATAAAAGAAATGCTTGTTTATATGGTCGATAATATTGAGGATAAACCTTTCGCAAGACAAGCGTGGCTTTGCGGGCTTGACGGCAGGTCTGGGTTGCTTGGCTGCAGGTTCTTCGGCGATGGTTATCGGGTGCGTGGGGTATGCGAAGACGCGTCAGCGTCTGAGCCATTGCAAAAAATTTTATATAAACCATCAGATTTAGATATTCTCAGAAAAGTTAGAACAGGCGACCTTGCACCAAAAAAACTTGAAAAAATTCTTGCTAGATTTTCCTGATTAATGGATAATTTTTCTCAAAAATCTTTTTAAAATAAATTGTTTTCTAATTTTTGTCCCGACTAGCGTCAATGGGCGGAGTTGGACTACACGCCAGTTTATTAGCACATTGTTTAAGTTTATTTTAAGTCAGTGAAAGTCAGCCACAACATTAAGTAAGGTTAATTTTTTCTTACGAGAAAAAATTAATTGCAGTAATGGCAATGAAATATGAAGTGGTATCGAAGGTTTGGTAAATTGGCTATTGCATCCCGTGGCTTAACAGGCTTGACAACAGGTCTAGGTTAAATGGCAACAGCAGGAACCTCAACAATGATAATCGGGTGCGTGGAATAGTTCAGAGAGTCGGGACAGATATTCAAATGAGAACATCTGGTTGCTTATACGAAAAGATTTGCTCAATGAACAATCTTGCTAATTCTTGGAGAAAAGCAAGAAAGAAAAAAACAAAAAAGAATTATGTAATTGAATTTGAAAAGGACATAAGAGGAAATCTCTTAAAATTAAGAGAAGAACTTCTTAATCATACATACAAACCACAGCCATTAGTCACCTTCATCCTAAGAGATCCAAAAACAAGAAGAATATCTAAATCTGCTTTTAGAGATAGAATTGTTCATCATTCTGTTGTCGGGATTATAGAGCCTATTTTTGAGAAGATATTTATTTATGATTCTTGTGCAAATAGGATTGGAAAAGGGAATCTATTTGCATTAAAACGACTTAAATATTTTATAACAAAAGTTTCTGAAAATGGAGATTATTTGGATAATAAATTTAAAGATAAAAATTTTATTTTTGGTTATTGTTTAAAAGCAGATATAAAGCATTACTTTAGAGAAATTAATAGGGAAATCTTACTAAATATAATAAGGAAAAAAATAAATTGCAAGAATACAATCCTATTAATAAAAATAATTTTGGATAATTTTGAGGATAACAAAGGCATGCCCTTAGGCAATTTAACTTCCCAATTCTTTGCCAATGTTTATCTTAATGAATTGGACTATTTTGTAAAGCATAAATTAAGAGTGAAGTATTATATTAGATATGTTGATGATTTTGTTATTTTACACCAATCTAAAAAACAACTCGGGATATGGAAAAAAGAAATAGAAAAATTTTTAGAGCAAGAATTAAAACTTGAACTTCACCCAGATAAATCAAGTATAGTCCCTTTATCAAGAGGCTTGGATTTTGTTGGTTTCAGAAACTTTTATCATTTTAAATTATTAAGAAAAAGAAACATTAAAAAGATGATAGCAAAGATAAATTTATTTAATAAAAGAGAATTATCCTATGAAAAATTATTTGAAAGTCTCCAGGGTTGGAATGCTTATTCAAAATGGAGTAATAATTATTCTTTAAACATTAAATTAACTAATAAGATAAATCAATTTTATTCTCCGTAGCTTTCTCCACCTTCCTCACCTTCTTCAGAACCTTCTCCTTCATCTTCCGGTGTGGCGAGCTCCATTATTTCTCCCTCTTCTCCTATCTTTTCCTCTTCACCCTCTTCTCTCCCCTCTACCTTTTTATCACTGATTTTTGGAGCAGCCTCTCTCTTCAATTTTCCTTCCTTCTTTTCAGGGAAAGGTTTCTTTATTGAGATTGGAAGAACTCCTGAATCGAGTTCTATTTCTGCAATTTTAAGAACATCATAATTAATTTTTTGCAAATCTTCTTCACTTATTTTTAAAAGAAGAGGGGCATTCATCGCTAATTGTAATGCTCTTGCTCCAAGAATTCTGGCTTTTTCGTATTTTGTGAAAATTGGGGTTTGTGTCATTTTAGTTTTTTGCTACTCTCATAGTTTTTCTTTTACATTGTAGCTTTTCTTTTTTCTAAAAAGAAAAACCCATTATTTTAATTGTGCTTCAACCTTTTTAAACAATTCTTTCCAAGCTTTTTCAACAATACCGAAAGATTTTTGGATTTCTTCAACACTGAAATAACTTGAATTTCCTTTTTGAAGAGAATAAATTATGCCCTCTGAACTTCCAACAGTCATTCTTGTCTCACTCACATCTTCCTCTTCTCTAGTAGGATCTAAAATTAAATGTTTGCCTATTTTATGAACAGTAATTGTAAAAGGATTTATTTTTTTCAAAGGAATATTTCCTTCATATTCTTCATGAAGAACTTTTTCATTTTCTTTATCATATTTTGGAACTTTTGTAATTTTTAATGCAGCCACTGCTCCTATGCCTGCTGCATCAAGGATATTTCCATCGTCATTTATAGTGTATATATCTATGAAAACAGTCCAGACTTTTTCACCTTCTTTTATACATAGCTTTTCAAGTTCAATGAATTTACTTTCTCTTATTCCCCTATCAACTATTCTTCCAACTTCTATTGAGTCAAATTTCGGTGGCCCTAATTCTATTCTTGAAGAGCTTAAAGGAAGAAATTCTGCAGTAACCAT
>CAYNWY010000048.1:0-5978 GCA_964401065.1 Candidatus Woesearchaeota archaeon | reverse complement strand
TTGTCCAAAAGTATAATCTTTTTCCAATCCAAGCACTCCAGGCAAACCAGTATACTGAAAAATCAAAGGAAGCAATCCAAGAATAAATAGAGGCAAACAAATTAAAAATGCTGCAACATAAGGCCATTTAGATTTGTATTGGGGGTATAGAGGGTTTTTTTCAAGATAAGAAGTTTCTCCATATCCTCCAGGCCTTAATAATAATATTTTATCAATCATAAAGAATGCCAAAAAAGGAATTATTATTGTATAGATTATAAATACATGTGTCCACTTTATCATTCCTCCCAGCATAGCTGATGCGAGAGGGATAAGAGCAATTCCCAATATAGGAAGCATTATTGCAAGCATGTAAACATTTGTTAATGGGGATTTTACATCATGAGTAAATTTAAGCATCTTGTCATAAACCCCGTCAAGAACAACTTGGATTGACTTTTCAAGTGTGGCAATTCTTCTCGCCCTGTCTGGTTCATACAAACTGCTTTCAATCAAATGAAATGCTTCTATGAATTCTGAGGAATAATCCCTCCATCCTTCAAGATAATTATCGAGACTCTCCTTTATTGTTGAAAATTTTCCAATAGCCACATTATAAAATATCTTCTTAAAATCCAATGCAAGAGGATATTGCAAATGTTCTGAGGTAAATGCAATTGCTTTTTCAAGATTTGGTGTATGCCTCATATAAACTACAATATACAAAATAGCTGGAACCATTTGTGATGAAGCTTTCAATCTCCATTTGCCTGCAAATCTTGCAGGATAACCATTAAAATAATAAAGTAAAAAAATTGAAAGAGTGATTGTAAGGAAAAAAAACAGAGATGGAAAATAATTCAATCCTCCCTTTATAAAAGCATATGCTATGGAAAAAATTATCCCGAAAAAAAACACAGAAAGAAAAATCATTACGCTCAAGGTTATAGCCTGCCAGGGTTCTATATTCATATGTGCTATTTCAATATTTTTTTGTATTTTTTCTGAATCTTTTTTTGAAGGATTCAATTTTATGACACTTCCAAGAGTATTGCACCATTTTTCATAATTGGTTAAATCCTTTTCACGTTCTTCTTGTTTAAATTTCAAATAGGATTTACTGTCTTTAATAACCCCGAGTTCAGTTGTTTTTATCTGCCCTTCAATTTTACTTCCATATTTTTTCAGGATTTCATCAACATCTTGCTTTCTGTTTGGTTGCATATTCACCTCTTTTATAGTTATCTCACTAAAATAAAAAGAATTAATAAATCTTTAGAATAAATAAAACTAAAAAAGATTCTTAAACCAATTGAGAATCTTCTGAATTAATCCTTCACTAACACACTGGTTACTAACACAAACATTGCTCTTACATTCAAAATTATTATCACATACTCCTTCGCTTTTAATCTGTTCGACAAATTCGTAATTATCTGAACAATACAATCCAGATTTTTTGTACCCTGAGGGGTAGCATTTGCTGTTTGATAGACAACCTATACACTTATAATTTTTTTCCTCTACTTCTTCTTCGGAAATTTTTATAGGACCAGTTTTCTGAGAAGGTTCTATTAGAGATAAATTAGTAGGATAATGAAAAAAAGGGTCACCATAAAACCATAATATTGCATAACTCCCTCCAGATAAATGTGCTTCTGCAATAGTTTTTCCAGATTTTAATGAAGAAACAAATCTATCAATATAATCTTTATCTTCTTGTTTTTCTCCCGATTGCATTACTCCAGATTCTAATGCGATTAAATCGTTTGAATCAAATATAGATTCAAGAATTATTTTGTGTTCATGATCCTGAAAATCGGGGGGTGTTAATGAATTATATATATGTGTTTTTCCCCCCAAAGGATTCGTTTGTATACCAGCCCCCTGTACTGCATCCACTTACTATTATAAATGGTGTTTTTAGACTGCTAATATTTTCTGAACAAACAGTACGGGATAAATATACACAACTAGGATCTCCATGCCCCCATGCTAAAACTAATTTGTATGTATCGCTTTTATTAAATAAACAATCTGAACCTAGCCCTGTAATTTCTCCCTGAAGATCACCTAAAGCACTGAAAGAAGATAAAGTAATTAAAGGTGTGCTGCCAGCAACATTATCAAAACTAAAGTTATACACCTTATATTCTATAGTATTTCCGTAATCTACAGGATTATTGTGATATACTGCAAATTTATTCAATGCAAAAATAATTTTCTCTATTTTTTGATTAAAAGAATAACTCTCTGGAGGCATCAATGAAGAGACGAAGAAATCTGGGCTGGGAAAAACTAATTTAGAATTATCCACTACAAAAAATATTTTATCCCCTCTTGCAATCATATCATCAAATATGGATGCATCATCTGAAGGTTGAAAAGTTTGAGAGTCTGGAAGAATTTGCGAAGTAAAATTAATTGGAACAGCTATATAGTTAATTGGTTCGTCTAAAATTTCAAAGAGATTATATTGAGGGGCTTCTATATTTGCTAAATTTGTAACAGAGGAAAAAATATCTTCTCCAATAAATAATCCTGCTTTCACAGAATTATTCTTTTTGACTTCTGTTAGAATAATCTTTCTAATTTGTGAAATAGTATTTTCAGAATTATTTAACTTAATTACCTTTGAACTAAAACCTTCATTTTTCAAAGAGATTTGATATTTATTAACTGCCTCAATTATTAAATCTTCATTAGAATATTGAGGAGAAATAAAGATTAGTAAATAAGGTGGATTATTAACATCCCTATATTCTTCAGTTATACATGCCCCATTTGAACAACCATTTGGACATATATAATTTACATGAGATTTAGAGTTTTCAGAACAATAATATTCTGTAAGGACATTATCATTTAAAGTAGAACATCCGTCCGAAACTGTGCCTAACGAATCTGTTGTTGTCCCATATATAAAATAATTCAGACCTCCATCAGAATCAGTGCAAAAATTGTTATTTTCTACTTCTCCTATACATGCCCCATTTGAACAACCATTTGGACATTTCATACCCGTCCAACCAAAATTAATCATTCCCGAACTATCAATCAAACAATAAACTTCTTGTAATTGGGTAGAATTAGAACAATAATCCTGTACAAATGCTTTATCATTAGGTATTGTGGACAGATAACCATAAACATATGTAATATTTCCTTTAACATTATAATTAATTCCTCCATCTGTTTCCATGCATGTAGGATTCGTTTGATTTGTTGTTTGAACACATGCCCCATTTGAACAACCATTTGGACATATATAATTTACATGAGATTTAGAGTTTTCAGAACAATAATATTCTGTAAGGACATTATCATTTAAAGTAGAACATCCGTCCGAAACTGTGCCTAACGAATCTGTTGTTGTCCCATATATAAAATAATTCAGACCTCTATCAGAATCTGTACAAGTTTGAGTAACTTTCCCGGTAATTTTATTTAAAAAATCTCCGAAACCATCTGCAGAAACAAAAGACAATCCTAAAAACAAAAATAAAATCAAAACAATAAAAATCTTCAAACCCCCCCTCATCACTAATCTAAATAAAACAACTTTAAAAATATTGGTATAATTTTTTAAAAAATCAAATTATTAAAAATCACAAAATTCTCTTTTTTATTTCTTCATTCAACCAATCCTGCCAAAGTGGAAAAACTCTTTCTCCAAGGGGCAATCCAATCTCTTGAATAACCTCGTCAGATAATCTATGAAAAATATGGTTTGACAATGTATTAAACTTGCATTCAAGCAAATCCGCGTCTCCGATTTTTTTAGAAACATCAACAACTTCCTTTTTTATTTTGGCTCTAAGAAGGATATTATCATAAACAGCATCCCAATTTCCAGCCCACCCCTTAACATTTGAAGCAACATCTTTTATTATCTCACTATCGCCATTTATCAAATCCTCTGTCGGTTCTATTTCATCCTTTTCTATATTGTATTTCATCAAATCCACAAAACCTTTTTCAGCCAGAGGATCTTTAGTCCAATGCTTTCTTACTTCAGAAAGTTCAACTAATCTCTTCCAAGCATGCAATCCATCTGGAGATTTTATTGGATTACAAACAATTATTGCGTCTGTAGCCTTAAAACTTGTAACTGGAACCTCCAAATCATTTACTACTCTATCAAAAACACCATATGGAGAAGCTCCATGAATAGTTCCAGCAACAACATTTGCTAAGGCACCAACCCTCATAGCTTCATAGAGAGCCTTAGCTTCTACACTTCTTACTTCCCCAATTATAAGGCAACTATCCCCTAATCTCAAACTAGTTCTTATCCCATCGTCAGCAGAGACTTCTGTAGTAGTTTTTAAAAGAGCTGAACGAACTTTCATTCTTAATATATCGTAATTTAATTTTCTTAGAGATTCAACTGGCAATTCCAAAGAATCTTCAATAACAATTATCCTATGTTTAGGGACAATCTCTAACATGAGACTACCAAGAAGGGAGGTTTTACCTGAGCTCCTTGTTCCCGCAACCAAAAGAGTTCTTGCGCCATCAACTAAAAAACTGAGCAATCCTGCAGCAAAAGGATTAATCATTTTATTATTAATAAAAAGAGGAAGTGTCCAAGGACTCTCTCTATGTCTTCTTATAGAATAAGCTAATCCGTCACAAGAAAGAGGCTGTTGAACAATAGCTATCCTCGCTCTTAAATTTCCTATTTCTAATTGTGTATCTAAAATTGGATTTGCTTCGTCCAAAGGCCTTCCTGAAACCATTCTAAATTTTGCAGCCCAAGAATCAGCATCTTCTTGACTTGGAAGAATATTTGTTATACATTCGTCATATTCCTGATGTCTTACAAAAATAGGTGTTTGAGAAATTGGTGCATTCAAAGAAATATCTTGAAGATTTTTATCCTGAAGAAGAACTTCCACAATGCCAAAACCAATTGTATGCCTTACTAAAATTGCAGATAATTTATTCAGAGAGGAATAATCTAATTTAACCCCCTTGCTTTGGGCTAAATCTCTTATTAAATCCTTAGATATATTCATGAATACTTGCCTTATTCTCTCGGTATCTGTAAATTCTTCTGCCTTTGGTTGGTGTTCTATTAAAACCCCTCTAGCCATATTTAAAAGGGAACTTTGATCTTCAGTTAAAGTATTTTCTGGGGGGACAAGATGATAAATTAATTTTGATTCGTTTTTTTTCCTCATTATTGTAACTAGAGATTCATCATGCTCTCCATTTGAAATTTTGTACTGAGAAATTATTTCTGCGTCATCAGGCAAATCAGAAACAAGACGGGTAAAAGTAAAATTAGCAATTACATCTGCTCTAAAAAACCGATTATAAATCTCTCTGTCTCCTCTTCTGTAATCAGAGGAATATTGCTGAAATGATTGAATTAAGTTTGTTTTTGAGAATATTTCTAGAATTTTTTCAAGAAGAGAAAGATAATTTTTTTGATCTGATCTGGAAGATGGTCCAATCCTCTCTAAGATAATTTTTCCCTCGAGTATAATTTTCCTAAGTTGAAAATATGCAGCAAAGGGATCTTTTTTAAGCATGTATAAGAAAGAAAAGACTTCATTGTATCTTTTTGAAAAGAATTCAGCATTAGAAGTAACAAGTTTCTCCTGACTAAGAACCTTTTCCTGCTTAAGGAGATAAACATAAACCTGGGCAATCTCAAGAAGATAACTTGTTTCCTTAAAATCATAATTATAATTTTTTTGTTGCACAAAGACTATTCTTGAAACATTTGGATTTTCAATTAAAGAGTCTATTGTTCTCTCCATAACTTCAGGATATTCCGAGATGCTTGGAACATATGGGGCTCCCATATAATTTATATAAAGAACATCCTCTCCTCCTTCTCTTTTTACTTCATAAGAATACAAAGCCTCTTCTTTTTCAAATTGCATACAAAAAAAAATGGTTTATAGTTTAAAATATTTTGTATAATCCAAAGAAATTTAAACTAGCTTTGCATTTATGCTTTATGACTGAAGGAGATTATGAAAATC
>CAYNWY010000047.1:0-6216 GCA_964401065.1 Candidatus Woesearchaeota archaeon | reverse complement strand
AAAACTTGCATAGAGAAAAATTGTCTGGTCGTTCTTCCAACAGGCTTAGGAAAGACACTTATTGCTCTCATGTCAACAATTGAGAGGATGAAAACTTTTCCAGGGGAAAAGGTTCTTTTTCTTGCACCCACAAGACCTTTAGCAGAACAGCACTTAGGATATTTTAAGAAAAACCTTCCTGAACTTTTTGGAGAGATGCAGCTTTTCACAGGAAGTGTTGATGCAGATAATAGAAAAAAGATATGGCAAACTGCAGATATAATTTTCTCAACCCCCCAGTGCATAGCAAATGATATTAGAAAAAAAATGTATAATTTAAAAGATGTTTGCCTTCTTATAGAAGATGAAGCTCACAGATGCATAAAAAACTATGATTACAAATATATAGCTCAAGAATACCTAACCCAAGCTCTTCACCCAAGAATAATTGGATTGACTGCCTCTCCAGGAAGTGAAAAATCAAAAATAAAAGACATTTGCAAGAACCTTTCAATAGAAGAAGTTGAATTAAGAGGAAGGGACAGTTCTGATGTCAAAAAATACTTACAAGAACTTGAGTTTGAAAAAATAATGCTTGATTTGCCTCCAGAATTTCAAGAAATGAGGCAAGTTCTTCTCAAGCTTTTTGAAGAATATGTAACAGAACTGAGAACAAGAAAGGTTTTATTTGGTCCTGCATCAAAGACAGATTTGATAAATCTTCAAAAGAAGATATCTGCATTAATAATGCGAAACAGTAGAAATTTTAATTATCTACAAGGAGCAAGCGCATGTGCACAGGCAATAAAAATACAACACGCTCTTGAATTACTCGAAACCCAAACTCTTCAAGGATTCCATAAATATCTCAAAGGTTTGTATGAACAAGCTTCAAAAAAACAAAGCAGAGGGGTTGTTAGATTGGTTTCAAAACCCGAATTTAATTTTGTATTCTCTCAATCAAATGAGCTCTTATTCAAAAAAAGAGAACACCCCAAAATACAAGAACTAATCAACCTCATCATAAATGAAAAAGAAAAAAACAAAAATATGAAAATGATAATCTTCACTCAATTTCGAGAAACAGCATCTAATATTTCAAAAAGAATAAATGAAATTGAAGGAATAAAATCAAAGGTGTTCATAGGACAAGCAAAAAAAGAGGGGGAAGGATTAAATCAAAAACAGCAAAAAAAGATAATTGAGGAATTTTCAGAAGGGAAAATTGATATCCTGTGTGCAACCTGTATAGCAGAAGAGGGATTAGATATCCCAGAAGTAAATGTTGTTGTCTTTTATGAGCCAATTCCATCTGCAATACGAACAATCCAACGTGCAGGAAGGACTGCAAGATTAATGAAGGGAAAATTAATTATGCTTATAACAAAGAAAACCCGTGATGAAGCATTTTTTTATGTTTCAAAATCTCGTGAGAAAAAAATGAAAGCAGCAATAGAAAGCATAAAAGATGATTTAAATAGTGAGAATAATGGATTTAAAATAGATATTCAAAAGAAATTAGAATGAAAAAATTATAATCCTTGCTTTCTTCCAGTAATCTTTTTCATTAAAAATTCTCTTATCTTTTCCGCAGCCTCTATTGAAAGAGCTGGGAGGTGTCCTTCTGACTGCCCCATTCCTCCTTTAGCTGCATAAGCAGAATAACCTGCTGTCTGAATATCAATTGTTGAGAAACCAACCATTCTTGCTATTATTCCCCTAGTAATATCTACATTTTGTACTCTTTCATAAGGAATTGATTTGTACTTCTTTATGATAACTCCTTTTTCTATTTTAAGTGAATCTTGAGTCAATTCATATTTCCAATTTCTATAAGCCCAACGAACAAAGATTTCTGTTAAAATAATATAACCTAACAAAATTAAAAGAGAAATTAACAATAAAGAGGAAAACCCTGCTCCTTTTTCAATGAAATTAATTATAAATGAAACTGCAAAAAATATGAAAAGTATTGCAAAAATGGCATAGCTCTGAATTCTAAACAACCATTTTGCACCAGGGTGTAGCTTTTCCATATATTCTCTATTGAAAACAAATTTATAAATATTTACTTCTATCTTATTCCTAAATGAAAACAATAAAATCCCCTCAATTACTTAATATTTTTTCAAAGAAGAAGATAAAAAACCAAAAAATAACAGAACCAAAAGAGAAAATAATTGTAGATTATAGAGAGAAAAATTCTTTGGTTGCGTCTTATCTCATTAAGCAAGGTTTTGAAATAGAATTCAAAGAACTAAAGATAGGGGATTATATTGTTAAAAATATTATTATAGAAAGAAAAACAATTCAAGATTTCATAAGTTCAATGATTAACCATCGATTAATAAATCAGATTGAAGAATTAAAACAATATGAGAATAAATTACTAATAATAGAAGGGATTTCAGAGAGAGAACTTTACAGCGATGAAGACTCTGGAATAAATGCAAATGCAATAAGGGGTTTTCTTCTATCAATCCTTCTTAAACATAAAATCCCTATAATCTTCTCAAAAAATTCAGAAGATACTGCTAAATTCATAAATGTTCTCTCAAAAAAGAAAGAAAAAGAAATTAATCTAAATGCAAAAAAGAAAACATTAAATAAAAAAGAACAACTCCAGTTTATAGTTGAAAGTTTTCCGGGAGTAGGTCCAAAAAAAGCTAAAAGACTTCTTGAAAAATTTGGCAGCATACAAAATGTAATTCTAGCTTCAACAGAAGATTTAAAAGAAATTTTAGGAATACAAGCAGAAAAAATAAAAGAAATAATAGAAAGAAAGTATTAATTCAACAAACCCTCTAGTTTCATTGCTCGTTCCATTCTAGTGATTCCAATTCCAGCACCATATCTTGAAACCATATTATAAGAAAAATAATTATCTAATTCTTCCATAACTCTTTTTTCAGTAAATTTATTGAATAATAGCCTCTTATAATCTCCATCAGAAACTGTATTGAAAAAATGCCTCATCTCTTCAACATTGCAAGACCTCTCTGCACTCCCAATAGTCTCCATTCCATACAATATAACATCTACCTTATTGAAGAGACACTTCCCATTATACTTCATATTCCAAAAAGGATGAGAATGCATTGGAAAACTTTCAAGACTGACTATACCTCCAAAATCTTCTTGGATTTGTTTTTCTTGCTCATCACCTAAAACAGCCACCCGATATTTATCGCAACACTCATTATAATTAACAGAAACAACCTCTCCTTTAAATCCTAAATACTCTAATAATTCTTTTTCTGTCTTTTTCAAGTCATTAATATCTCCCTTTCCTTCAAATTCAAACATAGGAAAAACCAAATCATGCCTTCCGCTAATTGGATTTGGCTCATCTCTATAAGAAGTAGTTAAGCAAAAAACTCCTTCAACCCCTGAATTTTGCAGTAAAACCTCTTCTAAAACAACCTGTCCTGTTTGTGGAAGAGGATAATTTATTCCTGCAAAAATAAACTGTCCGACAGTCCTTGGATCTTCACAAGCAGCTAAAATTGATAAATTAGATTGCGCAGGAACTTCAAAAAATCCTCTTTTTAAAAAATAATCCCTCATTAAATTTACAATTTTGCTGTAGCTCTTGAAATTCATTGCATTATACATTTTGAACATATACTAGATTTAATTTCCAAGAAGTTCTCTAATCTCTTTTTCTCTCTTTTTTGCATTAAAATCTTAGCAATGAATGTATATTTTTAAAGATACATATTCCAGAATATATTTTTTGGAAAACAAAAATTATATAAAACTTAGAATTCTTTCTTATTTATATTTCTAATTAGTTTAAAGGATATTCTCCAATTATTTTATATTCTGGCCCCTCTTTTTTTAAATCAGATTCCATTAAATAAAACTTATCAACTATAAAAAACATATTTGGTATATTTATTTTTTTCAAATCATCAGTAAACTTTTTCTTATTTAAAATCTTCTTTGTCCTGGCAATTGTCAAGTGCCCCATAAATCTTTTTTCTTTTTCATATATACCCTTCAAAGAGTTATCTATCTCTTTTTGAAGATTTTCGCAGTTAGTTATCCCAAGCCAAATAATTCCTCTTTCCTGCTTATCAAAAAAATCACACTCTTTAATTTCTGCTTCAAATTTACTGAATTTGATACTGCTTAACTTTGATTTTATCTCTTCTAATTTCTCAGAAGGAACCTCTCCTAAAAATTTTAAAGTTAAATGCAAATTCTTAAGTTCAGTTTTCCTGCCATTAAATGAAGGCAACTTTTCTTGTATATCCTTTACACACATTAAAGCTTTTGTGGATAATTTTATTGAAATAAATGTTCTCATTTTAAATAATCTCAGCCAAAATTTTTGCTCCAAGCTTAACTGTTAAATTATTTGCATCTTTTTCAGGATTTATCTCCACCAAATCAACTGCTTTTAGATTTTTTATTTTATTTAATCTTTGAAGAATATAGATAAATTGTCTGCTTGTCAATCCTCCGGGTTCTTTATATCCTGTCCCAACTGCAAAAACGGGGTCAACAATATCTATATCTAAAGATAAATATAATTCTTTTTTATCTGAAAACTCCATTATAATCTCACACATCTCTTCCAAGTTTTCTAAAAGTTGATTTATACTAATTGTTCTAATATTCTTCTCTTTCAAAAATTCAATCTCTTGCACATCAGAATTTCTAATTCCTACAAGGAGGATATTTCTTGTAGGAAATCCTTGCTCTATTAAATCTCTTAACCACTCTTCATGATTGGGGTATTTTTCAGTTCCTTTTGTAAGAGGCATACAGTCTGGATGGGCATCAAATATAATTAAACATGGCTCTTTTCCTTCATTCTCACAGTAATCTAAAAAAGCCCTTGTAAGAGAATAACTTATAGAATGATCCCCTCCTAAAAAGATTGTTTTCTCTTTTGATTTAAATATTTCAAAAGCATTTTTATAAATGAGTTTGTTTGCTGTTTCTAGATTAGAATTATCTAAATGAATCTCTTCTAAATCTAGCTTGCTAATATCCACTGGCTTTCCGGATTCGTTTGTAAATATCTCTTCTTTAATAACTTTTAATATTTCATTTCCTGCTTTCTCACATCCGTGAGTCTTTCCTAATCCATTTATTCCAAGAACCTTCACTATAAACATGAATTTACAGAAATCCCTGAGTTTTTAAGACTATTTATTTTGGCACCAACGCAAAGAAACTATAATTTTTCTTTGCTTCTGAAGCTAATTTCTTAACATCTTCTAATTTAACTTTAAGAATTTTCTTTTCAAAATTGTAAAACTCTTTTGCGTTGTTCTGCAACTCAGAATCAAGAAGATTTACCATTTGCTGCTGCGAATCTTCCATTGAAATTTGATAATTTCCTATAAGCTGTTCCTTAATTTGATTTACCTCTTCTTCTCCCAAGGAATTAGCAACCTTCTCAAATTCTTTTAAAATTAATTCCTTAACTTTTTCTACATTTTCTTTCATTGTTCCTACATAAATTAAATTATATGCAAAGGTTTTGTTTATATTTGATTGCCCCTTCATCACATAAGCAAGATTTCTCTTCATCCTTATCTCATTAAATAATCTTGAAGACATTCCATCTGCCATTATTGAATTTAAAACTAAAGCGGTATGGCTGTTTTTCTCTCCTGCAACAGGAGCATGATAAGCAAATACTATATTTGCTTGGTCAATTCCAGTTCTTTCTTCTATCTTTGATTCATTTTCAAGACCAAATTTTTCAAGAGAAACTTTTCCTTTTTCATTTTTAAAATTTTTTTCTGCAAATTTAACCAAAGAATTAAAATCTGCATCTCCAACAACACACAAAATCATATTATTTGGAGTATAAATGTGTTTAAATTTACTCAAGATTTTATCTTTAGTGATAGAATTCATAGTATCGAATGTCCCTACAAGATTTATCTTCATTGTTCCATTATACAATAACTTCTGAATCTCATCCATAGAATGCATTCCTAGATTATCATGATACATTTTAATCTCTTCAAAAATAACCTTTCTCTCTTTTTGTAATTCCTTTTCATCAAATAAAGGATTTTTAACCATATCCCCCAAAACTTCTAAAGCAATATTTAAATGCCTAGAAGGCATTTTGCACCAGTAAGCAGTAATTTCTTCGGAGGTAAAACCATTTAATTCTCCTCCTCTCTTTTCTATATCTTCTGCAATTTTTTTAGCGTCTCGGGTGGGGGTTCCTTTGTAGAGCATATGTTCTATAAAATGAGATATCCC
>CAYNWY010000046.1:0-6217 GCA_964401065.1 Candidatus Woesearchaeota archaeon | reverse complement strand
CATTCGTTAAGTTTATAAATCTGATTTTTTTTATCTTGTTATGACACCATTATTATGGATTTTAATTGGAGTAGTTGTATTATTGATATTCATATTTGCAGGATATTACAATAGATTTACTGTTCTTTCAAATAGAATAGCGAATTCTCTTGGGCAAATAGATGTTCAATTGAAGAGGAGAGCTGATTTGATTCCTAATCTTGTAGAGACTGTTAAGGGTTATGCAAAGCATGAAACGCAGGCTATAAGTGCAGTTACTGAGGCTAGAAAAGCATTAGTGGGTGCAAAAGATCTCTCATCAAAAATAAAAGCAGACAAAACACTTGAGAGTGCTTTAGGAAAATTATTTGCAATTGCTGAGGGCTATCCTGATTTAAAGGCTAATACTACTTTCTTAGAATTGCAGAGAGAATTGACTGCAACTGAAGATAGAGTTGCTTATTCAAGGCAATTTTATAATGATAGTATTTTAAGCTATAATAATAAGTGCAAGACTTTCCCAGGAAATATGTTTGCAGGAATGTATGGTTTCAAGGAAAAGGAATATTTACAAATTGTTGAGGCTGAGAGAGCACCTATTAAAGTTAAGTTTTAGAAAGATAGATTCTATAACATAAATATTTATTAATTATATATTTAACTTTTTAATTATGATATGTAAATATAGTTCAACAAATATTCTCCTTAATCTTTTAGATCCTAATAAAGTAATTGATCTTAAAAATTTAAAAACATATTTGGGGCCTCCTTATCATCAAAATGTTAAAGATCCAAACAGCAAGGAATATCATTATCATTGTTGTGATTCTGGTATTTTTATAAATGAATTTCCTGAAGAGGCGATTATAAAGATTGTTTCACCCAGGGCAGTTTCTTTAGAGCGTATGAAATCAAAGATTGAAAATATATTAAATAGAATTATTACTTAATCTTCCATACTTTCCAAAATCATAAACATTATTCTTGCCTATTACATAGGTTCTAAAGGACTTTAGCTTTTCTCTTGGGACAATTTGGGAGTATTTTTCTCCTTTAGTGTACTCGTTTATCTCTGTTCCTTCTATTATACTGAAGAAGCTTGGGAGGATTATGAAATCTTTCTTTTTGTATTTTCCAACTAAGAAGCACTTGTATTTTTCTCTCTTTATGTTTATCTTGTCTTTAATTAAAACAGCTGGATGAATATGGCTCATAATTATTGTTTTTATGTCTTTGTTTGTGAATAATTCTGGAAAACTTTGTTCTCCATGAGTAAATGCAATTTCTTCTTCAATGTAAAAATCATGCAATTCATAATCTTTTAGTGTAAATGTGTCGTGGTTTCCTTTTATTAAAATTATATTCTCTTTTGGAAGGTATTTTTCCAGGAATCTAAGGAAATTCCTTAAATCTGACACTTCATCATGTTGGAAATTAAAATGGTGCTTTATATCTCCTAACAAGATTATCTTTTTTAGTGTGTAAATTGCTTTTATCCTTTTGAAGATTATTTCAAGTTCTTTTTTTGTTTCTTCAAGCTGGTTAAATAAGAGGTTTATTCCTTGCTCTTTCAGCATTGAATCATAGCCCAAATGCAAATCTCCAATTACAAGAATTCCGCGTTTGGGGAAGAAGAGGGTTTTTGAGAGGAAGATGAATTCCTTGTTATTTATCATATTCTAAACTGTAATAATCAATATAAATAAGTTTTTATGATAGATTTTATGAGTCAAAACTTTTCTAATGAAAAATTCTTAAGTCTATGGAAGAGAGCTAACAATGCTCAGAAAAGAAAAATTTTTTATTATTCTCTTTTTGATTTTAAATCTTTTGAAGAAGAAGCAAGAATAGAATTGTGTAATGAGATAAAAAATATTCAAAATAATTTAATTAATTTAATAAAAGAAATTGACAAAAATTTTTTCAGTAAAACTAAAAAAGCAAAGTTTGTCCAACATGCTGGAAATGACGGATTATTAAAATCTATCCTTCTCTTTGAATTAAAAAAGAGAGGGGTAAAAGTTAAATCCTGTGGGGATAACTTTCCTGATTTAATGATTGAGGATTCTATTCATCTGGAAATCAAAAGGCAAGTAAGCACAAAAAATATGGGAGATGATTTTTGGGGGGTGGATAAAAAAGAATGTGAAAAATTAATCCTTTTAATATTCTTTCCTATCTTTGATGCTGATAACATTGAAAGAATTGAAGATTTAACAAATGGTTATTATTTTATAAAAAATTCTTTGGGATGCAAGAGATGCACGGATGTTTTAATTTGTTATCCCACAAAAGAGAATTTTGAAGAAACCTTAGAAAGAATTATAAAATGTCTAAATAATCCGAACTGGTGCAAAAATGAATAAAAAACAATTAAAAAAAGACAAGAAAGATTTAAATAATTGGGATTCTAAATTAAGTTATCAAGAGGAGGTTATTAAAGATGTCCAATAAAGATGTTTTGCTGTATCTAATTTCTAAATTAGGTTCCCATTCTGAAGGAAGAAAGAAAATAATGAAGATGATGTTTTTAGTTAATCACTTCGATATTTCTAAAAATTTATTAATAAAAACTCCTTTTTTGAATGAAGAATTTATAATATATCATTATGGAGTATTCAGTTTTGATGTAATGGATAATTTTCTAGATTTGTCTAATGAGAACAAGATTAAAGGAGATTTCCCTATAGAGCTAAAAACTCTTGAAATTCCAAAATTAAATTTGGAAATAAAAGAAAAAGTGGATTCAATTGTAGATAGGTTTGGAAATGAAAATGGTAAAAATCTAGAGTTAAATACTCTTAACATGCTTGGACTAAATTTGAAAACAAAAGGAGAACATTTTGGAGAGTCTGTAACTAATTTTATAAGATAATTATAATTCTATTCACTTCCAACCTCCTCCAAAAATTCATCATAACTAAATTCTTCTGGGTTGTGTCTTCTTTCAATTTCTTGCAAGTAAACCTTATGCATTCTTTGAAGGAAATCCTGTTTATCTTCTATTTTCATTAAATCTAGATGCCCTTGAAGAATAAGATTAAGGGAAAAAGGGGAAGGTATTTTTACATTGTTGTAACTTAATTTTACTTTTCCTGAATTTATCCAATCTAAAACAAGTTTTGCTTTATCAATATCCATTAAATCTTCTAGGACTTCTCTTTTAGCCTCTTTTAATATTGGGAATTCTTTGGATATTTTTCTAACACTGGAGATTAAAAAATGAGATTTCATTTGCTGTTTTCTTACTGATTTTGTATTTCCTTTGTAAGTTCTTAAAATCATTAAACCCCTTGTTGCACAGTGCCTGAACTTTTTGGTTAAGACATCTGTTTTTTCAATTGCTTCTTTTAATGTCTCTTCTATATTCTTTGAATTTAATTTTTCAAATGCTTTTTCTATATTTGTATTTTCAGAAGAAATGTAAAATCCTCTATCTGAAATCCCAACCTCAACATCTCTTTTTGAAAGGTTTCTTGAGTTTCCTATTAAATATGCAAGAGCTCTTGATAATGCATCATTTACTCTCCTGCCGTACATTGAATTGACTAAAATATATTTTTTATCATCTCTTTCATCTGTATACTTTTCTATTGTTATAGTATCAATATCCGGAATTTCTGAGAAATTAAACTGTTGATAAAAATAACTGTAAATTTCTTCTGAAACTTGTGGGGAGGTATAAGTGTATTCTCTTATGAATTCTTTTATTTTCTCTTTTTCTTTGTTCTTTTCAAACATATTTCTTAATTCTTTTCTGAATATGGATATATCAATTGCAGAATCAAAACTTAGGGGGAGGGTTTCTGAAAACCAAGAGGGGATTGTTGGGTTTTTATCAGGAGCAGGTTTAACATAAAGATTCATACCTTTTGAATAGAGATAAGCATATTTGCTTCCTCCTAATACAAAAACATCTCCCTTGTGCATTCTATTCATAAAAGATTCATCAATTGCACCTATTTTGTCTCCTGTTTGAAGTTTTACTGTCACAAAAGATTCTTCTGGAATTGTTCCTAAATTAGTAAGGTAGAGGACTCTTGCCATTTTTCCTCTCTTGCCTATCTCTTTTGTTGTTGGGTCATACCAAATCTTTGCATAAACCCTATCCTTCTCTAAATCATATTCACCAGATAGATAACTTATTACAGAGAGAAAATCATCTTTACTTAAATCCCTATAACAATAACTTTTCCTTATTAGGCTGAGCAAATCTTCCAGTTTCCATGGTTGATTTATAGCCATACCAAATATTGTTTGTGAAAGAACATCTAGTGCATTTTTTGGAAAATGTATGCTATCTATTTTTCCATCATACATTTCTTTTTGTATTATTGCGCATTCAATTAAATCATCCCTATCCATTACAATAAATCTTCCTTTTGCTGTATCATGTAATTTATGTCCTGCCCTCCCAACTCTTTGAAGCGCTCTTGAAGAAGCTTTTGGGCTTCCTAATAATATTACTAAATCAATAAATCCAATGTCTATGCCTAGCTCTAATGAAGTTGAGCAAACAACTGCTTTTAATTTTCCTTGTCTTAGATTTTCTTCAATAGAGAATCTATGCCCTTTACTTAATGAAGAATGGTGGGCCGCAATATTTTCATCTGTGTAATCCACTGGAAATTTATCTTTTAGATAATTAACAACTCTTTCTGTTGCTGAACGGGTGTTTGTGAAGATAAGGGTTGTCTTGTGTTCTTTGACTAAATCATTAATCAGATTATACATATGAACGTATGGATTATTTTCCCAGATTAAATTAGTTGTAGGTATTAAAACATCCAAATCAAGTTTTTTATTTGCCTGAACTTTTGCTATTTTTACATTTCTATCTTCTGACATTCCCACTAAAAATTTAGCAACTTCATCTATAGGTTCAATTGTTGCACTTAATCCTATTTTAATTGATGGAATTTTTGTTAGACTATTAAGTCTTTCTAAATTTAAGCTTAGGAAAGAACCTCTTTTGTTTCCTAAAGAGTGAATTTCATCAACAATACAATATTCCACCTCTTGGAAAGCTTCAACAAATTTCTTGGTTGTTAAGACTATTGCCAATGATTCCGGAGTTGTTATTAATATGTGCGGAGGATTTTTTGCCATTTTTACTCTCTCAGATGAATTAGTATCTCCTGTTCTCAGTCCAACAAGAATTTTCTGTAATTTTATCCCTTTTGAATCTGCCAATTCAGTTATTTCCTGGAGAGGCTCAATTAGGTTTTTTTGAACATCGTTTGAAAGTGCCTTAAGAGGGGATATGTAAAGGCAGTAAACTTTCTTCTCTAGTTCATTTTTTTCTGCTAGGGTTACTAATTTATTCAATATTGAAAGGAAAGCAGTAAGTGTTTTTCCACTTCCTGTTGGAGAAGAAATTAGGATGTTTTCTTTATTATAGATATTCATTACCCCAAATCGTTGAGATTCTGAAAAATCTTCAAATTTAGATAAAAACCATTCCCTAATAAGAGGATGAAGTATGTCTTCAATTTCCTTTCTTGAATATTGTTTTGCTTCTGAAACAGTTGTCATTTTTTTGCTTGCACAATTCTTTAGAAACCTCTTACAATCCTTTGATTTAAATTAATTGATTGTCATTATTTAAGGGTTTTGGTTAGATTGACTTTGTACTAAAATAAAGAAATGCACGAGAATGAAAGTACATCTCCTTTCAAGTTTTTGCATATCATAAATTTGTTGACTAAAGTTAAATTTTTAAACTATATTCTCTTCTGTTAATTATGAAAAGAGGTTCAGTAGTTTTTATTTGTTTATTTTTAATGATTAGTTTATCATTTGTTTCTGCAGGATTATTTAATAAAAATAAAGTTACAGGAGAAGTTATAGGGCAGACAACTTTTTCTTGCGACTCTCTTTTTAGTGAATTTCAGTATTATTTTTATATATGTGCACAAAATAATCATGAAAGCGTATGTTTTAACAAGTTTTCTAAAGTATATCAAGGTTGTGGAGATGCATCTGGACTTTACTGTACTTCCAATAATGTTAATGCTGCTCAAAATATAGCCTGTTCTACTGAAAATGGTTTAGATGGATGTATGGATAGTGACGGAGGATTGAATACTGATGTTTATGGAACAGTTACTGGACCAGATGAATACGGGACTGGAAATCCTGGAGCAGATTATTGCTGGTCAGATGGCAGGGGAGTGATGGAAGGATATTGCAATTCTAAGGGGTATGCTAATTTTTATTCTTCTAGTTGTCCTAATGG
>CAYNWY010000045.1:0-6239 GCA_964401065.1 Candidatus Woesearchaeota archaeon | reverse complement strand
ACGAGATTACCTGTCGCCCCTGATTTCGAGTGTGGGCGGGAGTTCCTCTTTTCATAAATAAATAAAGAAATTAAACTTATAAATATAACTCATAATTAAATAACTTTCTCCTCATAAACAAACCCAAAACACCTGCCTTTAATCCATTCATTCCTCGACGATAAACACCCAAATCACCGACAGAATTATTATAATCATTTGAAAAATTTCCAACAGAACCTCCTAATTTACCCTCTCTGCCTGTAACTAACTGGCTTCTCTCTTGAGTCCTTCCTTCTAGAGATTTCATAAGGGTAAAATATCGAGATGTTGGAATTTTTAAATATTTCTGTTACTGGGAAGTTAATACAAATAGGAAAATTTATAAGGGGTGTATTCCAAATAGATTCATGTTAGGGCCATATACGGCGAACGACGATGGAACAATTTCCTATAAAGGAAATAAAATATTCAAACCAATCAAAGATATTAATTCTATAGAAGTTCCTATTGAAGAATTTAAAGAGAGAGTTGGGCAATTTGATTCTGATGAAATGTGGAAGCACGTCGCTAAAATCAACCATCAAATAAATCTCTCTGCAAATTTATATTTTGAAGAAATTGGTGCGTTGTTTACGGCGTTACCATTAACTACAAGAATGATTTCTTCACCAGGAGCAGTTTATGGAAAAGAAGCAATTAATTACACAACAGATACCTGCCCGATAACCCTAAAATGGTTTGATTTACCTGAGGGGGCATTTCTCTCAGAATCTTCACAAATTTATTTAGAGTTAGTTTTGGCACAAAAAGAAATTGACAAAGTTTACTCAATCTACAATTCATTTAGAAAAGAAAGAGCAGATGCAACGCATTTATCTGAATTTCATCATATTGAGTTTGAAGGAAAAATAAATCAGATAGAGAATGAAAAGGTTGCTCTTAATTTTGTAAGGAGGATAATTAAAGATTTATTGAAGAAGAACAAAGAAAACTTAGCATATTTTTTATCAGAAGAAAAATTAGAAGAACTTGATAAATTTGCAGAGAATATATTAAACATCCCAAGAATTACGTTTAAAGAATTTTTGGATTTACTTTACAAAGAAACTGGTGATAAGAAATATAAAGAATTTAGTTTGAAAAATTTCGGTTCTTGGGAAGAAATTAAAATTACAGAATTATTAAAGAATATGGTTTTAATCCGAGAATTTCCTTTGTTAGAAATTCCTTTTTATCATGCAATTATCGACGGGAAAGAGCCGAAAGTGGCAGACAATTCAGATTTTATTTGGCCAGGATATAGAGAGACAATTGGAAGTGGACACAGAGTCAGATCTGAAAAAGAACTAAATGAAAAAGCAGAAATTTTTAATCTACCAAGAGAAGATTATGAACCTTATTTGCAAACCAGAAGACTAAAAAATTATAAAATGACCTCTGGTTTCGGGCTCGGTTGGGAAAGATTATTGCAGGGCTTGCTTGAAATGCCTTTTATATGGAGTGCATGTCAGTTTCCTAGAGTTGATAAAACGTTGAGGCCTTAAAATGGAAAAAAAGTTAAGCAAATATGAAAAGGAAGTTTGCAATTATTTTGCAGATAAAGCGGAAGAGTATGATTATGTTGAGAATCAAACATATTGGCAACTTTCTGACAAATTGTTATGGACATTAATTAAAGAACAGTTAGATAAATTAAAATCGACATTTGCTTTCCTTGATGCAGGAGGGGGTACGGGGAGATGGTCCAAAATGATTCTAAAAAATTACCCTTATGCCAAGGGAACTCTTGTTGACTTATCTAAAGATATGCTAATCCAAGCAAAAAAGAAAAATACTTTTGGGGAAAGATGGAAAATTTTAAATGGAGACTTGCAAAATCTTGAATTTGAAGACAACGCATTTGACCTTGTATTAAATACCCATAATGTTCTTGGTTTTGTTGAGGGCACAGGAAAAGCTTTAGATGAAATGTCGAGAGTTTTAAAAGAAAAAGGAATATTAATATCTGTCGTCCCAAATAAACATCATGCAACGTTCTTCAATGTTTTTTTAAAAAATCTTGAAGGTGCAAAAAATATTTCAAAATATAATAGAGGAAAATTTGTTGATAATATGCCTGAAATGAATATGTTCTCCCCGAGAATTATAAAAGAACTCTATTCCAAAGCAGGATTAAAAGAGTGTTTTTGTTGGGGATTCCCCATCTATATTTATCCTGGATATCAGGAAACCCAATTACAAGGTGAAAGTAAACAAGTAAAAGATATATTGTTAGACAACCTAGAAGAAATCTATCGATTAGAAAACTCTGTGATTAGAGATGAAGATCTATCTTCAAGAGGAAATAATCTTTTTGTGGTTGGAATTAAATGATGTAATTTTTACGGGGTTACAAAAGTAAAATTTAAATATTCTTTTGGGAGATATAAAATATGAGAGCATCAAAATACTTAATAAGGACAAAGAAAGATTCAGATAAAGATGAGTCTCCTAGTTACAAATATACTGCTAGATCTGGAATGATTCATCAAACAAGTGCGGGAATATATACCTTTTCTCCTCTAGGAAATAAAGTAATTAAAAATATAACTAGAATAGTACAAGAAGAAATGGATAATTCTGGGGCTTTAGAAATAGCAATGCCGATTATTCAACCAGCAGATCTATGGAGAGAATCAGACAGATGGGATATCTATGGGGAAGAGATGTTCAGATTTACAAATAGAGAGAAAAGACAATTTTGTCTTGGGCCTACTCACGAAGAAATTGTCTGTGATTTTGCGAGATCATTTATAAATTCCCACAAAGATTTGCCTGTTACTGTGTATCAAGTAGGAAAGAAATTTAGGGACGAATTAAGACCGAGACAAGGGCTTCTGAGGGAGAGAGAATTTCTAATGAAAGATGCATATAGTTTTGATGTAGACGAGAAAAGTTCTAACGAGAGTTATCAAAAAATGAGAGAATCTTATTTAAGAATTTTTGATAGATTAGGTTTAGATATTTTATGCATCGGTGCAGATACAGGAGAAATGGGAGGTTCTAACTCAGAGGAAATTATTGCTCCTTCAATATGGGGGGAAGATAAATTCACCTTGAGAGGAGAAAAGTATGTCAAGATAGAAACTGAAAATTATGAAGGAGAATTTGAAAGAGGGATTGAAGTAGGGCATATCTTCCAACTTGGAAAAAAATATTCTGAAAGAATGAAGGTGAATTTTAATGATTCTCAAGGAAAACTAAGATCTTGCGAAATGGGTTGTTATGGCATTGGTATAAGCAGATTGGTTGCAGCAATTATTGAACAGAACCATGACAGCAAAGGAATTATTTGGCCAAACGAGGTTTCCCCTTTTGATGTAGAAGTGATTCCTCTTGGAAACTCTGAAGTTGTATCCCAAACTGCAGAGGAAATTTACTTATCACTTCAAAGGGTTGGAAAAGATGTGCTTTTAGATGACAGACAAAAAAATCCTGGAGTGAAATTTAAAGACGCAGACTTAATTGGAATTCCTCACAAAATCATCGTGGGAGACAGAGAACTTTCAAAAGGGCAGGTTGAATATGAGAGTCGTTCGACAGGAGAAAGGATTTTCTTAAACTCTAATCCTTTAACGATTGTTAATTTTATTAAAAAATGAAGACGTCAAAGCAACCAAATCAAACATGGTTTAATGTTCCTAATGAAATTAATGAGACATACAAATTAATGGAAGATGCGGGATTTGTAACCTTTCCTTTTTCTGGATTTCCTTTCTTTTTGCCAATCGGCCAAAGGATTATGAGATCTATAGGAAATATTATTAGACAAGAGGCAGAAAGCAATGGTTTTGATGAAGTTTACTTGCCTCTTATTCAACATAAAAAATATTTAGAGGAATCAGGAAGAGCTAAGCTTTTTGAATCTGAATTTATGAAACTTTCTGGAAAAAGAAGTGACTTTTTATTGACGCCTACAAACGAAGAAGTTTTGTTAGAACGAGCAACTCAAGGTTTACAATCTTATCGACAATTACCAATAAAGCAATTTCAAATAGCAGATAAGTTTAGAGACATATTGAAACCAAAATGTCTTATGAGAAGTCGCCAATTCTTAATGGCCGACATGTGCTCAGTTGATGCTAACGAAGAGTCGTTGAGAAAATCTGCACAATCATTTGAAAAATTGGCTGAACAGGTTTTTAGAAGAATGGGTATTAATGTTTTTAGATTAGAAAAAGATAAAGGAAACTATGTTGACTATGTAATTCCTTGTAATGAGGGAGAAACCAAAGTTGTTTTAGAAAAAGGAAAAATGAGATATGCTTTGCCCGATGAAAATGCTACTAAATCTTCTAGTGTTGGAATGTATTTTATTTTTAACGAAGCAGGCAATCTACCTATTTCATATGTCGATCAACAAGGGAACAAACAATCAGTTAAATTCGGGACTTATGGGTTGGGTCTTCAAAGATGCTTCCATGCAATTGTTGATCAAAATAGAGATAATCTTGGATTAAATTTCCCTAAAGAAGTAAGACCTTTTAATTTTTCAGTCATTCCTATAAACCCCAATAAAGATACTCATAGAGACTATGCTAACAAGGTTTATGAAACATTGAGTAGATTAGGAAAAAACCCCCTTCTTGAAGATAGGGAAGTATTAATGAAAAAAAGAGCTATTTATTCTGATTTTATGGGAATACCTTATAAATTATTTATTGGAGATAATGAAGTGCAGGATATATCATTAATCCTTAAGAATAGAGGAGAGGATAAAGGACATAAAATTTCCTTAGAACGAGCTGTGGAATTAGCCTAAACTAATTCAAACAAATTTTTTGTACTATTTATTCTACATTCAGCACCTAAAGGTATTGTAATTATTGGATCAGTATGCCCTATATCAACCCCATAAAGTATTGGAAAGTGGTAATCTTTGGTATTATCTAGAACTATTTTCTTGAATTTTTCAGATTCTTCTTCTGAATATTTGAAGGGTCTTCCAATAATTAAACCTTTTATCCCCTTAAAAATTCCTGCAATTTCAAAATCAGCAAGTTGTGCATCAACTTCTGCCAAAGATTCTCCTTTTGCAAAGTCTTCTCCTTCTGGAATTTCTATAAATAGAATTTTCTCTTGATGATTAGGCCAATATTCTGTTCCAATCAAATGCATCAAGGAATGAAGACACCCTCCGATTATCTTTCCGTCTGCAGAACCTTCTCTTAACCATTGGTACCCTATATTTTTCTTTAATTTTCTTGATCTTTCTAAATCTTCTTTAGCAAACCAATTTAAAATTTCATCAGTCCATTTTTCAGAAGCATTAATTCTCCCTATATTTCCGTCTACTAATGCTTTGTTAAAATATTCGATAGTATAATCCAAAGGTTTTGGATACTCTCCAAATTGAACCATCATGCAAGGTCCATAGTAACTCATTAAATTTGCTTTCGCATGTAATGCATAATGAAGAACACTTATATCTGAATACCCGCATAAGATCTTAGGGTTCTGTTTTATTTTTTCAAAATCTAAATATTTCAAAGTTTTATTCAAGGTATTCCCCCCAATAGTACATATGATTGCCTTTACATCTTTATCTAAAAAAGCACTCATTATGTCTTTAGCCCGTTCCTCTGCAGGTGCAGCTTCCCATCCATTGTTCTTTCTAGTCGTGGGGTATTCTTTTATCCTATATCCTTGTCCTTTTAAAAATTTGATTGCATTATCCAATCTGTGAGGAGCAAGTGCAGCCAAACCTGCTGAAGGAGAAATTACTGCAATAGTATCTCCAATTTCCAGTTTATTTGGTTTTATTAGCATAAAAATATATTCCAACAATGTATAAAAATCTTTCTTTATTCGTATAACAAAACCACTTCTTTAAACTCCTCGTCTTCGAATTCTTCTTCCCCTCTGTCTCGACGCCATAAACAAACCAAACACCAGTCATCAGGTTTTCAAAACAGAAAATAATAAAAACTCAGGATATTTTAACTAAGTATGGAAACTGAAAATATTGATATAAACCAATTTATAAGAAAATTGAATCAAGCAGAAGCAATTATTAATGAATTAAGAAACAATATTTTGCTTTTTGATAAGGAATTCCAAGAAAGTATTTTACGAGGAGAAAAAGATATTTCTGAAGGAAAGGTTGTTGTATGCAAAACAGAGGATGATTTAAACAATTTTTTCGCTTCAATATAAAATGTATGAAGCAGTATTCTCAAATGAATTCACAAAACAATTAAAAAAATTAAAGAAAAAAG
>CAYNWY010000044.1:0-6573 GCA_964401065.1 Candidatus Woesearchaeota archaeon | reverse complement strand
AGAGAGATTATTTTCTTTTTTTCTTGCCTTTTCCAGACTTAGCTAGTTTAATCAACTTCTGGACCTTAGATTTTTTGGTCTTTTTGCTAGGTCTTCTTCCACCTTTGCTTTTTCTTTTCACTTTTTTTGTGTGTTTTTTCTTTGCCATTTTATTTTTTATGATTAGGGCTCGGTGAGGAAGTGCCACAAACAACTGTTGAAATCAATCTTAACCTATCAACTTGCTTTAGCGGTTATCTTCCTCGAGCTGTAAATAGGCTTAAAAGGTACAGATTTCGTGCAGTGAGTTATAGCCCTTCCACCACATTAATAGCTGAGTACCCAAAAGAGGCTTTTACAGTCACATCCTTTTCAGGACAACCGACATTTTATATAAGAAAAAAACTTATTTAAAGCTGTGTGATTATTTTATAGTAGTTAATGAGTCTGAATATTTAAGCAAAGTTCTTATGTAATGCGCGGACCGGGAGTCGGACCCGGCTCACCTCGTTGGCAACGAGATATTCTACCGATAAACTACCCACGCTTTTCTTTAGATTATCAATCAATTTCTCTTTAAAAAATTAATGATGTTTTGAGTTGGTATTTAACCAAAGATTTAAAAGTAATTAGTTCATTTCTTTATAATGACAGAAAATAGTGCAGATACAAACATCCCTGAAATGAATTTAGAGAAGAATTACACTTCTAAGAAAGTTCCAGTTCCAGAAGTTCCTGAAAAAGATAAAAGCACAGAAAAAGTAAAAAAAGAACTTGAAAAACTTAAAAATTTCATTATTAAAAAATATCCTTTTGTTCAGGCAATAAGCATATTGCCTCCACAATCAATAAAAGATTTTATAGAGGAAGAAACAGAAAACCTTACAAAAGAGCAGGTTGAAAAACTTCAGAAAAAAGTGCATATAAACATAATTATCCCTGATGAAAAAGAAAAGAAGATTCCTGAGATGAAAAAAGATATTGTAGGACAGATTGAAAAATCCAAACAAGACATATGGATATATTTAAGGACTCCTTCTGAAATCTGGGAGATTTGCACAGATCAGAAATTTGAATTGTACGCTGCAATGGCCATGTCCTTTCCTCTTCATGATAAGGGTATTTTAGGTGCTATGAGGGTAACGGAGATTCACAAATCTTTAGTTTTGCAGAAATTTGAAAAGTATGTTGTTTCTTATGTATTAGGAGGAAGTTTAGTTAGAGGAGAAGCAACAAAAGATTCTGATGTTGATATTTTTGTAATTATAAATGATACTGATGTTAAGAGAATGCCAAGACTTGAGCTTAAAGAGAGATTAAGAGGAATAATCTATCAGTATGTTGGAGAAGCAAGTGCTCTTGCAGGAGTTAATAATAAACTTGAACCTCAGATTTATCTTCTTACTGATTTCTGGGAGGCTGTGAAAGATGCTCATCCTGTTATGTTCACATTCATAAGAGATGGAGTTCCAATTTATGACAGGGGAACTTTCATGCCTTGGAAAGCTCTTCTTAAGATGGGTAAATTAAAACCTTCTCCTGAATCAATTGATATGTTCATGAGTATGGGAGATGGGGTAATTCCTAGGAGTAAGCATACTTTACTTTCTGAGATATTCACAAATATATTTTGGGGGATTACAACTCCTGCACAGGCTTTGCTAATGCTTAATGGGTGTCCTCCACCAAATGCAAAAAAAGAATTGGTCAGGGACTTTAAAAAAGAATTCTTAGACACAAAGATGATTGAGAAGAAATATGTTGATTTCATGGAGAAAGTAATTGAAATGTGGAAAGATTATGAGCATGAGAAAATAAAAGAAATATCTGGAGAAGAAATTGACAAACTTTTAAAAGAAACAGAAGATTTTTTGAAAAGATTAAAAGAACTTAGAATTCAGATTGATAAAAAAGCTCAGGAGAATACAATTAAAAAAGTATATTCTGATACAATGAATTTGCTCATTTCTATTTTTGGAAAAAAATCACAGGCTCAATTAGTAGAAGATTTTGAGAAAAATCTTGTAAAAAAAGGCAAGATGACTCAGCAACATCTAAGAATCTTAAGGAATATAATAAGTGCAAGAGCAGAATTCAAGAGAGGAAAATTAAATGCGCATAAAGTTGATGATGCTAGAAAAGAGGCATCTATTTTGATAAATGATTTAATTGAATTTTCTCAGAGATGCGATTTGGTAACGCTTGAAAAAGAAAGAATGAAACTGAAATTTAAAGATGGTTTTGGAGAATTGCTTATTTCAGGTGAAAAAACTTTCTTGTTTAAAGACAACAAAGTCTTTAATATAACTAATAAAGTTGAAAATTCAAACATGGATGAGGTTTCAAAAGCTGTTGAATCTCAAAAAGACAAGAAAGAAACTAGATTTGATTCAAAAGTTTTTGAGATGATTAAGAAAGAATTTGGGGAATTTGAAATTATTTTATAACCGAAATGTTTTTTAACTTCGATTTTGCTTGATTAATCATGAAATATTTGTTCATTCTTGGCAGAAATCCAGAATTGTCTATTGCAGAGATTAAAAGTTTTCTAAAAAGAACAGGAAATGTTGTTTTGAATCAAGCTATTAGAGATAATGGTTTGTTGCTTGAACTTGAAAAACCCCTTGATGCAGGAACAGTTGATCTTCTTGGAGGCACAATCTCAATAGGGATAGTTTTGTGCATTCTAAAAGACATGAACAAGAAAGAGATTTATTCTGGTTCTGATAACAAGTTTAATTATGCAATCTGGGATTTTTCTGATAGAACAGCAGATGTTTCTCAATATCTTAAAGCTAGGTTTCGTTCAGAGAGCCTTAAAGTTACTGAAAAAAGATTCTCTGGTTTTATAAAAACCCAGGATGAAGGTATTGTAAAAAAACTTTCTTCTAACAGAATAAATGAAGAATATTTTGTTTTTGAAGATTTGTTTGGAAAAATTGTGCAGAATTGCAATTATAAAGAAATAGAAAGAAGAGATATGGAAAAGCCTGTTAGAAGAGAAGACTTGAGCATCTCTCCCAGGTTGGCAAAGATAATGATAAATCTATCAGAAGTAAAGGAAAATGGTATTTTATTGGACGGATTCTGTGGCATAGGGGCTATTTTGATCGAATCCTTGAATATGGGAGTAAAAGCAATAGGAATAGACAAGGATGGCGAAGCAATAAATGGCGCTAGAAAAAATTTAGAATGGATGAAATTCCCTAATGGAACTTACAGATTAATGAATAATGATTCAACCAAAACAGTTGTTGGTTCTGTAGATGTTTTAGTCAATGAACCTGACTTTGGAAAGACTCTTAAACAAGTCCCAGAAGCCAGGGAAGCAGAGAGCATGATTAAGAAATTTGAAAACTTGATGATTGATGTTTTGAATAATATGAAGAAGAGTGTTAATGGCAAATTTGTTTTTACCTCTCCTTTTATTGATATTGGAAGAGATAGAATAGGGTGTGATTTTTTAAGAATATCCAGCAAGACAGGACTTAAGCTGGAAGAAGGTTTTCCAATAAAGGAATTCAGAGATGGGCAGATTGTTGGAAGAGAGATTGTTGTTATGAAGAAATAAATATATGAATAAATATATCTTTAAAGATTGATTATTTAAAATAGTCCATGAAAAAACCTCTTCCTTTAAAGGATATCCAAAAAATTTATGATAAATATAAAAAATTTATTTGGAAAGAGATTCCAAATCAAACAAAAATTAACTGGAAAATAAAAGAAATAAAATTTAAAGAAGATAATAAAGAGTATTGGTCTGCCTTTAAAGATACTATCTTTATAGGTAATTATTATAAGTCTCAATCAAAAATTATTGCCTCTATAATTCATGAATCGATTCATTTGAATACATTAAATAAACAAATAATTGGTTCTAAAGAAAACTTTTTTGCTAGAGAAATTGCTACCTGTATTTTAACAAATCTTATCGTTAGAAAATTAAATAAAAGATTTAATAAAAGATTCAAAAAAAATAGGTTTGATGAAGATTATAAGAAATACGAACATAAATCTAATGAATTTGAAAGAAAAGGTAAAGATATGAATTTTTATGAATTCTTTGAATTAATCAAAAAAAGTATAAATTAATTTAAGATTGATTAGACTATATTATGCACTAAGAAACCTTTTTAAACTAATTTTATGATATCTAATTACAATGACAAGCGGAAGAGTTATACAATTTAGACGAGGAAGAAAAACAATTAGTGAAAGACACTTCTTAATTGAGATTGAAAACATTTCAAAAAAAGAAGATGCTCAAAAGTTCGTCGGTAAAAATGTTATATGGAAATCTCCTGCTGGGAAAGAGATTAAAGGAAAGATTGCTGCTACTCATGGAAATAAAGGAGTTGTAAGAGCTATTTTTGAGAGAGGCTTGCCAGGACAGGCAATTACAACAAAGGTGGAGATAAAATGAACAGAAGAGAGAGGGAAGAAAAAAAAGAGATACTAAAAAATAGATTTAAGAATAACTTATCTAAAGATATTGAGCTTAAAGTCAATGAGAATAAGATGGAAGGAACATTAATTTTTGGAGCTATACACAGGAATAACTTTGTGGATTTATCTTCTCATTATAGTACAGGTCAAATTCCTGTTAAGATATTTAATGATATGGGGTTTTATATAAATTATAAGGGTGCAAATATTAGGGTGGATTTGAATAAGGATAATGTTTATGAGAAGGAGGGAAAATTAGTAATAGAAAAAGTTTAAAATGGCAACACTTAGAAAAGCAAATGCATATTCAAAAAGGAAAGTTGTTCCATATACTCGTGTTAGTAAGAGGAAAAACAGATCTTATATAAAAGTGGTTCCTCCTCAGAAAATTGTTAAATTTAGCATGGGAGAAGGAAAAGTTTACGAATCGGGTAAATTTCCCCACAGATTGGCACTTGTAACAACAGAGGCAGTCCAGATAAGGCATAATTCTCTTGAGGCCTGTAGACAGTACATAAACAAGAAGCTTGATGAAGTTCTTGCAGGACAGTATTTCTTCAGGGTTGTTCCTTTTCCACATCATATTCAAAGAGAAAACAAAATGCTTACAGGCGCTGGAGCAGATAGAATGCAGACAGGAATGCAGCTGTCCTTTGGAAAATGTATAGGGAAATCTGCTATATTAAAGGCTAATGCTGAAATTTTCTTCATTGCTGTTGGAACCCCAAAAGCAGTTGTCCTGGCTAGAGAAGCCTTCAAGGAGATAAAAGCTAAGTTGCCCTGTAAGACGAGGGTTATCTACGAATTTACACCCCAAATCCCCAGTAAGTTTTGTTACTTTTAACTAATGGTAACAAAACCGAAAGATTTAAATAGTTTGAATTTATAGAAAAGATATGGAAAAAAGTAAACAATTAAGAGACGATGATTCAATTAATGCAGAGTTATTTGGAAATGATATGAAATTAGGTCTTGATAATGATTCAATTAGAATACCTTTTTTGACAGCATTTAAACATAATCTTGATATGATGATTATTAATGCTAAAGATGACAAGGATCTTGATGCTATAGGATTGAAATTAAATGAGGCAATAGATAATCATTATAATATTGATGTTTTGGATTATCAATTCAGAGCTGCAAGAAAAATGACTCAAATAGAAAATAAACCTAAATATACTATAAACTAAAATGACAGAAAAAGAAAAAAAACCAAAAGAAAAAGAATTACCTAATCTTAGTTATGACTGGAATTTGCTAGGAAATGCTAATGTTGCTCAAGAATATCTAAAAAGAGGAAGAGATGGAGTTCCTTATACACAAAAATCTTTAGAATTAATATTAAGTGATGCAAATATTCAGGATCCTTGGATAATTAATACTGTTACTGATCCAGAAGTTGTTCGTAAAACAGTTGCAAATCAATTAGAAACATATAATCAATTTAAGGAACGCCAAACTATAGGGGATTTGATAACTTATTACAATACAGATCTCTCAAAATATCTTGGTGATAATTTTGAATCAGCTAATAAAGAATTGGGAACTTTTGCAAAAATGAAATATGCTGATCTTGAAAGAGAAATAGAGGAAGCAGATTATATAATTAAAGGCGGAAAACTTGGGAAAAATTCTGATGAGGAAGTTGAAGATGCAGAGAAGAATAAAGAAAAATTCGGAAAAGTTGTGCACACATTTGATATACTTCAAGGACTTCACTATGGAAAATTCAGAACAAGAGTTGAGGAAGGAGTCGCAGTAGATGTTCTTAATGAGATGTATTCGCCTAAAAAAGAATCTGAAGAAGGAAAAGGTAAAGGTAGGAAATAGAGGTAAAAATGGCAGATAACAGTTATCCTAATATGTCTATTAAAATTACAAGTGGATTGGTTGATATAGCACGAGAAAATCAATTTTCTATTCCAAAAATATGCGGTATATACAATCAATTTAATAAAAGAGCTTACAAGAATTTTTTTAACAAAGGTGGAGAATTCAGCACATATATACCTAAATTAGAGGAAAAAGCTCTTGAATTAACTAAGAGATATTTTAATATTCAGAAAATTAGAGATTTAAAATACTCTAAGAATTAGATATCCACAAACTATTTAAAGAGCAAAAAGGAGTAATTCTTTGTTC
>CAYNWY010000043.1:1493-6704 GCA_964401065.1 Candidatus Woesearchaeota archaeon | reverse complement strand
ATCATCAATAATAATATAAACCTTATTTTTATAATTAAATTATGTTATATCTTATAGGGTTGGGATTAAACGAGAGAAGCATATCAAAAGAAGCATTGGAAATAATACCTAGATGCAAGAGAGTTTATCTTGAAAATTATACTGTTGATTTTCCATATACAGAACAGCAATTAGTGGATGAGATTGGAAAGAAAGTTATTCTTGCAGATAGGGAGAAAGTTGAAAGTTTAGAGATAGTTGATGAAGCAAGAAAAATGGATGTTGCTCTTCTTGTTTACGGCAACCCTTTAACTGCAACAACTCATATAACTCTTATTCAAGAAGCAATGCTTTCTGGTGTGAAATATAGAGTAATAAATAATGCCTCAATTCTTGATGCAATAGGTGAGACAGGATTTCAATTGTACAAATTTGGAAAGATAACTTCAATGCCTGAATGGAAAAAATCTTACGAGCCAGATAGTTTCATGGAAGTTATCAAAGAGAATCAATCAATAAAGGCCCACACCCTTTTGTTGATAGACATTGGACTTGATATTAAAAAAGCAGTTGAACAATTGGAGAAAGCAGCTAAGAAGTATGATGTTAAATTAGGAAAATTAGTTGTCTGCCAGTGCTTGGGAACAAAAAGACAGAAGATTCTTTATAGAGACATAAGTGAAATCCGTGAATTTTCAGGTGTTCAGAAGCCTTATTGCATTATAATCCCTGGAGAACTGCACTTTTTAGAAAAAGAATTTCTAAAGATATTTGAAGGAAGAGAATAAATAAAAATGGCAAGAAATAAATTATCTGAATTAGAAATTGAAATATTAAATGCAACAAGGAAATTTGCAAATCAATTAAACAGAGAAAATCACAATAAAATGATATATTTTGCTGGAATGGAAGATGAACCTGGTTCTGACACAAATTGCACAATTTTCAAAGTTAGTTCTTTAGGACCTGTAAAAATTTATGGCTATGCAAGAGCCATTCTATATCTAAACGGCACATACAGCAGCGGAGATGGAAAAATAAAAATAGATGGCAGTAAAATTCACGATAAAAGAACAGAGTATCCGGTTTTTCATAACATAGTAGAAGAATACAAGCAATTTTTAATTAGAGAGATCCCTGGGATTAAGAGAAGAATTGTAGAAGAAAATCAAGATGATAATTACAAGAATAATCATTACAATAATTATAATAGTCACTTATAAAATAAATAATTAATTATCTTTTTTATTATCGTTGTTATTCTCAAACATTTCTTTGTAAAGTTTTTCTTTTGCTTCTTCTATTTTCTTTATTGAGAGACTCTCATATTTTCCACCCATTATCTTATGTACAACAGAATGATAATTCTCTCCAAGAATACTATCCAGTTTCACGTAAAATTTATATTTATCCCTACTTAACAAATTATCTATCTTCTTATCCAAATCAGTGTACATTATTTAAACAGAGAATTATAGTTTTTAATAATTTATATCTCATTAAACAACTTTTAAAAATGCTGGTTTCTATTGAAGAATGTTAAAAATGTATGACTTTACAGCAGTAGAGAAAATTGCAAGAGAAAGATGGAAAAAGCAAAAGAAAGAAATAAAAAAGGCTGTGCAGGATGACTCTAAAAAACCTTTGTTCAGTTTTCTTGAAGGCCCTCCAACTGCAAATGCTCCTCCAGGACTGCATCATCTCGAGGTTAGAACATTCAAGGATATAATCTGCAAATTCAAATATATGAATGGATTCTCTGTCCCAAGAAAAGGCGGATGGGACTGCCATGGATTGCCTGTTGAAGTCCAGGTTGAAAAAAATCTCCATTTAGCAGATAAGAAAGAAGTTGAAAAATACGGGGTTGAAAAATTCATAAAACAATGCAGGGAAAATGTCTTTTCAAATATAAAAGAATGGAATGAATCAACTGAGGAACTTGATTATTGGATTGATTTAGAAAATCCATATATAACTCTTGAAAATAATTATATTGAAAGTGTTTGGTGGAGTCTTAAAGAACTTTACAAAAAAGGATTATTGTATGAAGGATACAAGGTTGTTCCTTTTTGCCCTCGCTGTGGAACACCTCTTTCGAGTCACGAAGTTGCTCAGGGTTACAAAGATGTTAAAGAGGAATCAGTATACATTGCATTCAAACTGAAAGATAAAAAAAATGAATATATCCTTGCCTGGACAACTACTCCTTGGACCCTGCCTGGGAATGTGGCACTTGCAGTTGGGCCAAAAATAGATTATGTAAAAGTAGAGCTTCCTGATAAAGACAAATTAATATTGGGAAAAAACAAACTAAATCTTCTAAAAGGGAATTATAAAATAATTGAAAAACTAAAAGGAAAGGATTTAGTTGGATTAAAATACGAACCTCTTTACAATATCCCTGAAACTCAAAATGAAAATTCTCACCAAGTTGTTCTTGGTGATTTTGTTACAACTGAAGATGGAACAGGGATTGTTCACACTGCAGTTATGTATGGTGAAGAAGATTATGAACTTGGAAAAAAGATTGGGCTTCCAGAAGTTCATACTGTTGGACAGGATGGGAAATTCCTGGATATTACTCCTGAATTCATAAGAGGAAAATATGTTAAATCTGCAGAAAAAGACATAAAAGAAGATTTGAAAAAAAGACACCTTCTTTTCAAGGTAGAAAAAATAACCCATGATTATCCTTTTTGCTGGAGATGTGATTCTCCATTATTATATTATGGAATTAATTCCTGGTTCATAAAAGTAAGTTCTGTAAGAGAAAAATTAATTCAGCTTAATAAAAAAATCAATTGGTATCCTTCACATATTAAAGAAGGAAGATTTGGAAAATGGCTTGAAGGGGCAAAAGACTGGAGTTTATCAAGGTTCAAGTTTTGGGGAACTCCTCTTCCTATCTGGAAGTGCTCGTGCGGAAAGGAAAAAATAATAGGAAGCATAGAAGAATTGAAGAAAGAAGCAAAAAAATTGCCAACAGAAAAAATTGATCTTCATAAACCCTGGATAGATAAAGTAAAATTAAAATGCCAGTGTGGAAAAGAGATGACAAGAATAAGCGATGTAATTGATTGCTGGTATGATTCTGGAAGTGCATGCTTTGCACAATTTCACTATCCTTTTGAAAATAAAAAAGAATTTGAAAAAAGATTTCCTTATGATTTTATTGCTGAAGCAATAGACCAGACAAGGGGTTGGTTTTACACTTTGCATGTTCTTGCAGGAATTTTATTTGACAAACCTGCTTATAAAAATTGTATATGTGCAGGACACATTGTAGATGAGAAAGGGGAGAAAATGTCAAAATCAAAAGGGAATATAATCAAACCAAAAGATATAATTGACAAGACAGGAGTGGATGCTGTAAGATTACAGTTCTTTACTTCAGATGCAGGGAATCAAAAAAGATTTTCTTATGAATTAATGAAAGAAAGTGTCCTGGGATTTTTGAATGTCCTGTATAACTGCCATAGCTATTACAATCAGCTTGATTCAAAAAAGTGTTCAAAAAGAAAAGAAGATAGATGGATTTTAAGCAAACTTAACAATCTTATAAAAGAAGTTTCATATGACTTGAATAATTATGAATTAAACAAACCTTTTGATAAGATAAGCAACTTTATTGTTAATGATTTCTCAAGAACTTACATAAAAATGACCCGTGATAGAGAAGATACTAAAGAAATTCTAGGAGAAATACTTGAGAAGGTTTCATTGTTGCTGGCTCCATTTGCTCCATACATGTCAGAGTATATTTACAAAGAATTTTCAAAAGAATCTGTGCATTTATCAAAATGGCCAAAACATGATGAAAAAAAGATTAATTTAGATTTGGAAAAGGAAATGGGAACAGTGATGAAGATTATTGAAGCAGGACTTTCAGAGAGAGAGAAGGCTCAGATTGGACTTAAATGGCCTCTGCAAAAAGCAATAATATACGGGAAATACTTGGATTTTGAGGAAGAATTGATTGAAATATTAAAAAGTCAATTGAACTTAAAGGAAATTGTCTTAGAAGATGATGAAGAATTAAAGGTTGAACTTGATATTAAATCAACTCCAGAACTGGAACAAGAAGGATATGCGAGAGAATTAGCAAGGCAGGTACAAGAATTCAGAAAGAAATTAGGACTTAATAAAAAAGATTTGATTGAACTTTATATTGCTTCCAGCGACGGTTTTAATGAAATAATCAGCAATAAAATAGAGTTCATAAAGGCAAGAACTAATTCAAAAAAGGTGGATTTTGTCACAACCCTTCAGAAAGAAAAATTTAAAAACACAGCAGAATTTAATATTAAAGATAAAAGAGGACAAATTGGGGTTGTCATAAAATGACTACCTGATAGTAATTTAACAAATTTACTCTTTTATTATAACAAAGCTTAAAAGGAGATGTTGCTAAGAGATTACATACAAAAATGATAGTAAAAGATGAATTCCTAAGTAGGTTGAGAAAGATTTTTGATTTGAACCTTTATGAAGTTAAGGTTTGGACAGCTCTTCTGTCAAGAGGAACATCAACAGCAGGGGAGTTAAGTAATATTTCTGATGTACCTCGTTCTAGGACATATGATATACTTGAAAGCCTCGAGAAAAAGGGATTTATCGTTATGAAACTTGGAAAGCCTATAAAGTTCATTGCTTTGAAACCTGAAGAGGTTGTTGAAAGAGTTAAAAAAAATCTTGTGAAATATGCTCAAGAAAGAACAAAGAGATTGGAAACTTTGAAAGATGATGAAGTTTTGGAAGAACTCAACACTTTATTCACTAAAGGAATAAAATTTGTAGAGCCAAGTGAACTGTCTGGAAGTTTGAAAGGAAGGCAAAATCTCTACAATCATCTCGATATGATGATACGTGATGCTGAGAAAACTGTTACAATTGTTACAACAGCTGAGGGGCTTAACAGGAAACTTGAAGCTCTCATGCCTGTTCTTGAAAAATCAAAAAAGAGGGGAATAAAAATAAGAATTGCTGCTCCTATAAATAGTAACAACATCAAAGTTGCAAGAGAGTTGAAGAAAGTTGCTGAAGTAAGAGCAATGGAAAATATAAGGGCAAGATTCACAATAATTGACTCAAACCAAATAATGTTCATGCTTTTGGATGATGAAAAATTCCACCCTAATTATGATATAGGTGTATGGATAAATACTGAATTCTTTGCTGGTGCTTTGGAGCAAATGTTTGAATTGGCTTGGAAAGAAATGAAAACTGTTAAGT
>CAYNWY010000043.1:0-1393 GCA_964401065.1 Candidatus Woesearchaeota archaeon | reverse complement strand
GGTGCTTTGGAGCAAATGTTTGAATTGGCTTGGAAAGAAATGAAAACTGTTAAGTAAACATTTGCTACTCATTCGTTAGTGAATATTTGAATCAAATGAGAGCAAATGTTTGAATTGGCTTGGAAAGAAATGAAAACTGTTAAGTGATTTTTAGAGACCTTAAAATTCTGCAAATGCTATTTAGATAATTAATTTTTAGAGGCACTTTCTTTTTTCAATCTTAACATTACCTCTGTAAACAAATTATATGGAATTGATTTTCCCCATTTCGGAGGACAACCACAATTAAATGTTCCCGCTCTTCCATAATTTTCTGATTTGAACCAAATGTCTCCTAAAGATTCGTTCCAAATGTTCCCAAATAGAGTTGTATCATCGCCCGGGCATCTCAAAACTTTGCCTGTTAATGTCACATACATTCCGCAAGCGACTTGCTGGCAAGGATGTCCACCAGCATAAGAAGCAACCCCTTCTTCTTCAAGTTGCTTCATTGTAATTATTCTTTTTTCAAGATTGAATTTGTAGATTTTTACATACAAATCAATTAGTTTATCCGCAGAAGGTGTTATTTTATGCCAAGCCCATTCTTTTGCACATCTTCCACTTACCATGGTTGGACAAACAATAACATAAAAATTTCTGACTCTGCCCCATTTGTAAATCTCTAAAATTTCATCATAATTATCGCTTGTGATTGGGTTAGCAGCTAAGCATAATTTTGTTGGGTTGTGTTTGTTAAAACCAGCTTTTGCCAAAAGTTCTAAAGCATGATTTCTCTTCAAAGTATAACCCTTCACATTTCCGACCATTTTGTCTTGAATTTCTGTATCAAACGAATTAAATCCGAGTAAAATACTTGCATTAACTTTTTTTAATTCCTCAACAAGTTGTTCGCCTGTTGAAATTCCATAATGAGAATACCATTTTTTTACCTCATTATTGTCTCCAATCACATGTCCTTTTGTAAAAATAAGGGGGATAATTTCTAATTTTTTCAATTCTCTTAAAAATTCCAAAAATCTTTTATCTTGAAAAGGTTCACCTGCTCCTAAAAATTTTATTGATTTTAAACCAAGTTTTTTGCCTTCTTTAACAAGATTCACAATATCATCATAATTCATTAATTTGTTTTGTCCCAAATCAACTTTGTTATTCTTTCTGAAACAATGGGGACAATTTAATGTACAAAAATTTCCAAAATCAATATCAAGAGTTAAAAGTTTGCCGAGATTGTCTTTTATCTCTTTTTTTGAAAAAGCCCAACTATTAACATCATTAATAAAATTTATTGGAAATTTGCTTTTATAAACGATAGGAACATTTGGTTCTATTCTCATATCAAATGTGACATCCTCCGTCCCCTAAAGGTTTTTTGCTTAGCAAAAAATCCTCG
>CAYNWY010000042.1:0-6954 GCA_964401065.1 Candidatus Woesearchaeota archaeon | reverse complement strand
TTAATTTATTTTCCTGTTTAATCTTTCCTTGCTCTTCTTCCTGCTGTTTTTTCAAATTTAGTTCTTCCATTTTTTTCAAAATTTCTTTTCTTACCATCGCCCCAGATAAAATATCTCCTTCTTATATTTATCTACTCCCTAAAGGGAGTTAAATTTATATAATCTGAATAAGATATTATTTAATGAACATTCAAGAATCACTAAGACAATTAGGATTATCTGAGCGAGAAAGTAAAGTCTATCAAGAACTATTAAAAATAGGCCCAACAACAATAACTAACATAATAAAAAGCACTGGAATTCCTTCTTCAAAGATATATAATATTCTAGAAAGGCTAATGCAAAAAGGTTTAGCAACACAGATAATCGTCAAAGGAAAAAGAGAGTTTCATCCAGCAAGTCCCGATAAATTATTTAGTTTGATAAAAGAGAAAGAGAATATAATAAATGAAATTCTCCCTTCATTGCAAGCATTATACGAAAAGACAAACGAAGAGACTATTGCAGAAATATATAAAGGAAAAGAAGGAGCAAAGGCAATATTTGAAGATATCTTAAAAGAGGGAAAAAACTGGTTATCTATAGGAGCAAGTGCAAAATCTGAAGTAGTTTTACCTTATTATATGGATAATTTTTATAAGAGAATGTACTCAAAGAGAATCGACCTAAAATCTTTATTTACAAATAATGAAGAAACATTGAAATTAAAATCAAAATTAGGCAAATATAAGAATATAGAGATAAGATTTCTTCCAAAGGAGATTAAAAATCTTATGTCAGTTTTTATTTATTCAGACAGAATTGCAATAATACTAATAACTTCAGACATTGAAATAAATCCCATAATAATTCTTATAAAAAGTAAAGAAAGTGCAGACTCTTACAGAGACTACTTTAATTGGTTATGGAAGCTGTGCTAATAAAAGTAACTATTCAAAATAGACAGATAAAAAAAATTATAAAAATAAAAATTATTTAGTTCTTCGCTATGTTAAAGACATTCTTTATAGCGACTATCACTGTTGCTGGAAGGAATATTAAAAGAAGTGCATTAAGCACACTTGTAATAATCTGAATATTCCAAAGAACACTTCCTCCTAATGCAGAAGCAATAATTAATACTGTTCCAGACATTAAAAAAGGCATTGTTTCTTTATCCTCCACATTCAACAACCCTACAAGCAAACCGATAACCACAAGCACAATTGTCCATACTTCACTAAGATTACTTCCTGTTCCGCTAAAATTAGCTATTAATCCTAAGATTACTGCAAGGACAACTCCTATAAGAAACGCCCAACTTCCAATGAAATTGTTGTGAGATTTTGCCATGTTTACCTCCTTTTATTTATATAACAAACACAAAATGTGTATAAAATATAGAAGGAAATATCTTTTTTAAAACTAACTGAAAAGGGGTAGTTAAAGACTATTCCCCTATTTAAGGAAATAGGCTATGGCCCCGATGGGATTTGAACCCACGACACCTAGATTTCTCCTTACAGTCGGACTCTCTTATGTCCTGAAACTCGTAAGAGTCTAGTGCTCTAGCCAGGCTGAGCTACGGAGCCATGTATAGCTTTAATAGTTCAGAGTGGCTTGTTCGTCAGAACTTTAGCCAGGCTGAGCTACGGAGCCAATAAGAATTATAGAAACAATCTATTTAAAAAAGTATTTAAATAAATTTAAAAAGATAATTTTAATTTATTAGAGATGTCATTAAAATTTTGTAATAAATGCGGGGGAATTATAAGAAGCAAGAAGATAGATAAAAATAAATCATACTCCTTTTGCAATAATTGTCAGGAATTTAAGCTTATAAAAGAAGAGGATATAAATAATATTTCTTTTAATGAAAAAATAGAAAAGCAAAATAATAGAGGAAAAGGAATTAAAGAAAATAATAATGAATTTGCTAATTATAAGAACATATGCAAGAAATGCGGATATGATAAAGCACAAATATTAGATTTGGGGATATTTTATTCCGATGAGGATAATCTTATTTTATTAAAATGCGGTAAATGTGGTTTTTGCGAGAGGATCGGGAGAAAAACTTCTTAATCCTCTTCCTCCCTCTCTTCCTCAGAATTTCCCTTATTCAACTTATCCCAATACTCAGTCCTCTCAAGATTTGCATAGAAATGACTCTTCCCTTCTTTCCTTAATTTCCAGTATAAAATATTGCCATTTACAGTATTTATTCTTCTATCAACTTTGAATAATGCTCTTTTAGCTGCACTTATAGCTTGAGGCTTTGATTTTTTATCCTTAAGTCTCCCTTCCTCTTCTTTTTTCCATTTCAAAACCTCTTCCATCTCTTCTTGAGCTTCCTTATACTTTTCCTCAATCTCTTTAGGAGTCAGAGGAGGAAATTTTATTCCTTTATACTTCTCCATGTAATTTGAATAACAATTTCTAATTTATAATGATTTCTAATTCATTATTCTTTATGAGATTTTTCTTCAATCAATTCCGAATTACAGACAATGTTAATTTCTTTTTTAATTTGACTTCTTTTATCATTACTCTTATATATATCTCTAGCTGCATTAACAAAATTATCTCCAAAAGAATGATCTTTCTCATACCTTCTTATCTCTTCTTCAAGAGTCCATAATCTGTAATTTATTTTTAATAATTCTTCATATTGAGTTTTAATTTTCTTTTGTATATTAGTATATTCTGATAAAGAAGTAAGCAGGTTATATTCTTTTAATATATTCTTAATCTTTTTTTCATCTTTTATCTCATTCAACTTAATTTTAAGTATGGTTATTTTATCTACAAGTTCACCAAAACTCACAGGTATGTACAAGATGTCTTTTTGCTTCTCCATCCAATTTAAAAAAAGAAAGAGTTAATAAAAATTACTATTAAAATTACAACTTCTTTTCATTCTCTAAAGGAATTCCGGGGCGGTTAGCAATCACCTCACTAACTCTCTTAACGTATCAGCTTTTGAATATTCTCAATAGCCTCTGCGACTTCGATTCCCTTCTTAGTTAGTTTTATCACCTTTATTCGCCCCCTTTTTTCAAAATCCACCAACTTAAGGATTTCCAAAGTCTGCAGAATTTTTACTGCATGGCTGTAAGTGCAATCCACTTCCTTAGCCAAAATACTACCGTACCTCATCCTTGTATTCTTTTTCAAAGAAACAAGCATTAAAGCTGGCTTTCTTCGGAAAAAGATATCAAAGTTGTCTTTATTTTCTTGTTCCATTTTTAGAGGTGTCTTATTTAAAGTATATATCCAGACAATGTCATCCTTTTAAATGTTTTGCAATGTATATATTCACTACAGGGTATTGATGAAAATTTAACATTTTATTATGACAAAAATCTTATTAACTAACTTTTATTTTATAAAGTATGAAAAACAAGAAGAAAACAAGGATTCTTGCTATTAGTGATTTGCATGGGGATGAAAATTTAGCCAAAAGAATTGCAAAAAAAGCAAAAGACGAAAATGTTGACATCGTTATAATTGCGGGGGATTTGACTTGGCTTGAACAATCAACAAAAAATCTAATCGGTCCTTTTATAAAAGAAAACAAAGAAGTAATTCTAATCCCGGGAAATCACGAGACAATGTCTACTATAAACACCCTAACACAAATTTATCCTAGAACAAGGCACGTTCATGGATATTCTGTAACAAAAGGGGATGTTGGAATATTTGGTTCAGGATATGAATCTTCTACTGGTCCTTTTTTCATTGAAGATGAAGAGATATTTAAAGTTCTTAAAAAAGGAAATGAGAATATAAAAAATCTAAAAAAGAAAATAATGGTAACTCATGCACATCCGAGGGGAAGCATAGCAGAATTTTCAGGATTTCCAGGTTCAAAAGCAGTAGAAAGAGCAATAAAAGAGTTCAAGCCAGATATTCTTATAACAGGACACATCCATGAAGCAGGGGGGTTGCAGGAAAAAATAGGAAAAACAAGAGTTATTCACGTAGCAAGAAAGCCAACAATATTTGAGATTTAATTATTTTTTAGGAAATTTACAAACATTTGAAAAAGTCTCCAAATTTGTATTAAAAGTCACTTTGGCACGTTCGAGATCTTTAGATGAATTAAGAATTATTTCCACAAGACTATTATTAATATCAAATTTCTTAATAAATTTCTCTTCCTTTACTTTAGAATCTAATCTGTTTTTCTTATTTGTATTTAAATCTGTATCACAAAATCTTTTCTCTGATAACTCCAAGTTTTGATCAGCAAAATATCCAATGACCGCTCCCTTTTCAGGGATATAAACTTGATAATTATTGCCATCTACTGCCAGGCTAAGGGCATCTACAAATCTTACAAAAGGAGGTTTTGCATGCATCAAATAAGCTTCAACCATCCAAAAACTTATCAAAACCCCTTTATAAGAATAATTATCCTCCAAAAGATATAACACAAAATTTATAAAAACACGAGAAACACTCTAATTCTAAGAAAAATGAAGAAAATGGGGTTCTTTAGAAAAGAACCTACAATAGTAGAAATATAAGATGAAAAAGAAACAGGAAAAATCAAAGGAAGAAATAGCTGTAGAAGGAAATTTCAGAGTAGATAAAAGTGATTTGAAATATGCAACTGAGAAGGAAGTTAAAGAAGCTCTTCCAAAAAGTGATATATTGAAAAACATCACTGAAAAAACAGTCAAACCAATCCAGCAGGAAATAGTAACGCAGGGTTCTGTTGAAAAACCTTTCAAAAAATCCCCAAAAAAACAAATTGAAAAAGTAGAAGAATTCATTGTCCTGAAAAAGAAATTCAAAAAATCAAAAAAAGCACAGGAATACTCCCATCCAAAAATAAAACTTAGGGAGGGGGGATATGAATTAATAATAACAGAAAAACCACAAGCAGCTCTTAAAATTGCAAGTGCTCTAGGAAATGCCACTCAAAGAAATTTTAATAAAGTTCCTTATTATGAAGTTGAAAGAAATAAAAAGAAAATACTTGTTGCATGCGCTGTTGGACACTTATTTACATTAAAACAAAAAAATGGAGGATATCAGATTCCAGTATTTGACATCTCCTGGGTTCCAAACTTTCTTGCAAGAAGAGGAGACTTTACAAAAAGATATTACGACTCCATACTCAAACTTGCAAAAGATTCTTCCAGTTTAACTGTTGCAACAGATTATGATATAGAAGGAGAAGTAATTGGACTGAATATTATAAGATACATCTGCAATCAGCCAGATGCTTCACGTATGAAATTCTCAACACTCACAAAACCAGAACTTGAACAGGCTTATGAGAATAAATCCCAAAATATAAATTGGGGACAGGCAATTGCAGGAGAAACAAGACATTATTTAGACTGGTTTTATGGTATAAATCTCTCAAGAGCACTGATGAATTCAATAAAAACAACAGGAAAATTCAAAATAATGTCCATAGGAAGGGTTCAGGGACCAACCCTTAATTTGATAGTACAAAAAGAAAAAGAAATAGCTGCATTTATATCCAAACCTTATTGGCAGGTATTCATAACTGTAGCCAATAAAAAAAACAAGCTTGAATTGAAATACATAAAAGATATTTTTGATAAATCTCATTTGAATAAATTTGAAAACTTAAAAGGAAAAGAGGTTTCTTTAGAAACAATAAAACAGAGAGAGTCTATTCCTCCACCCTCTCCATTTAACTTAACAACTCTTCAGACAGAAGCTTATAAATTCTACGGGATAACACCCTCAAAAACACTGCAGATTGCACAATCTCTTTATTTAGCTGGATTAATCTCTTATCCAAGAACTTCCTCTCAAAAACTTCCTGAAGCTATAGGGTATAAAGAGATTGTAAAAAAACTTGCAAAAGATTTCAAAGCCGAGAAATTAATCCTTCGAGAAAAACCAGTAGAAGGAGCAAAGACAGATCCTGCACACCCCTCTATTTATCCAACAGGAAATACACAAATTCTTTCAGGAGATGATGAAAAAATATACAAATTAATTGTAAGAAGATTCCTCAGTCTTTTCTGTGATAATGCATTAATAGACAACAAAACTGTAAAGGCAACACTTAATGATTTAATCTTCTCAAAAAAAGGACAATCTATCCATAAAAAAGCCTGGCTTGAAATTTATCCAAGCAAACTAAAAGAAGAAGAAATACCCGATATGGAAGGAAAAGCTAATATCATTGATTCAAGAATAGAACAAAAGGAGACTCAACCCCCAAAAAGATTTTCACCTGCTTCAATAATCTCAGAACTAGAAAAAAGAAACTTGGGAACAAAAGCAACTAGATCGTCAATTGTTGAAACATTATATGATAGAGGATATGTTGAAGGGCGGAGCATACAAGCAACCCCTCTAGGAATTTCATTAATAAATACTTTAGATAAATACTCTCCTATAATTATAGATGAAAAATTAACAAGAGATTTTGAATTGGAGATGAATAACATACAAAGAATGCACGATAAAACAAAACAAGAAAAAAAAGAGGGGGATATAATTGAGAAAGCAAAAAGAACTATTACAAAAATATCTAAAGATTTTGAAAAGAGCAAGAACAAAATAGGAGAAGAACTTGTAAATGCAAATACAGAATATAGAGAACAGCAGAAGAGAGAAAATGCTATACTAAAATGTCCAAAATGTGGAAAAGGAGATTTAGCTATAAACTATTCAAAAAAAACAAGAAGATTTTTTGTGAGTTGCAATGCCTATCCAGAATGCAAAAACACTTATAGTCTTCCACCTAATGGACAGATAAAAAAAGCAGACAAAAATTGTGAAGAATGTCAATGGCCAATGCTTACAAGACTTTCAAAAAATAAAAAGCCCTGGACTTTTTGTTTTAATCCACAATGCCCAACAAACAAAGCTTGGGCTGAGAAAAGAGATGCAAGGAAAGAGGGAATAAAAGAAGAACAACAATAAGTGACATCCTCCGTCCCCTAAAGGTTTTTTGCTTAGCAAAAAATCCTCGCT
>CAYNWY010000041.1:0-6979 GCA_964401065.1 Candidatus Woesearchaeota archaeon | reverse complement strand
AGAAAAATGAAGAGATGTTAAGTTTGATTATTGACTTAACATTATTGCTTCTTTAACCCTTTTAGAGTACCTAAAACTCTCAAAACTTCCATTTTTTCAGGGAAAACAGCTAGACTGGCTCTAATTAAATCAACACTTTCTCTGTTAACAGAAATTACTGCAGAATTCTTGCTTGAATCTGAAGAAATGAAACTTAATCCGCATTTTGCGAGTCCGAAGGTCCCAGAGAATTCCAGGATTGCTTTTTCAATATTTTCTTTTAGGTTATTTCCTTTAACAAGCAAATATCTCTTGTTTTCTTTGTGAGAGGGGATTAAGGGTTTCATAGAATAAATAGTTTAAAGCACTTTATATTTTTTATCACTCTGAAAAATCTTCTGCAGTATAAACATAAACTTCTGTTTTCATATCTTTCCAACATTCTGCTTCCATATTTCCTTTAATACAAAGATTTGACAAGAAATCCTGTTTGTCTGGAATTTGATTCCAGACACTTGGAAGATAGGTGCTTTGGTAGGTTCCTCTTTGTAATATTACTCCATGTTCAAGAGGTTTTAATTTTGAAAGAAGGTCTTCAGAACTATTATGCTCCAATAAAACAGGAACATTCAGCACACTAACATCTATTTTAATATTCTTCATTTCTTCATAGCCAACAGGACTGAATCTTTCATCATTTATGGCAGCGTTTATAGCATTATCAATTACACACTCATAAAGTGGTTTTTGAGGGACTATATATCCAATACACCCTCTTAGTTGCTCATCTTCTATAAAAGTTACAAAGCACCCTTTTTTCTCTTTCAAATTATCAGGAACTTCTTTTTCATTAATTTCTATCCTTTTGCCTTCTTTTAGATAGTTTTCTGCACTCTCTCTTGCAAGATTTAACAAGAATTTTTTTTGTTCCTCATTGAAAGTCTCTCCTTTAACATTTTCTTCAACAAAAACAATTGCAGAATATCCAACAACACTGCTTTTATCTCCTGTTACATCTCCTGAATTTGCATAACCCAAGAAATAAGGTTTCCAGGATTTTTCTTTTGCAATTTTCAAGAGACTTGAGACTGCCCAAGGAGCATCTATTTCTGCATTAAGTATTCCCTCATCATCTAGTTCCATTATCCTCTCCACAGAATATGAATCAAGAGCAAGTGCTTCATTGTATTCATGATAGTGGGATAAATCCGCACTTACAACAATTAAATCCTCTTCCCCAAGATATTTTATCAGGATGTTTTTTAATTCATTCGTGTCTGTTTCTCCAACAATTAACGGGATTATCTCAAATTCTGAATTTTTGAGTTGAGTCTGCAAAAAAGGAAGTTCCACCTCTAAAGAGTGTTCGTTTTTATGTGCTTCTTCAATATTTTTTATAATTTCATTTTCCAGCATCTGGTTTGTTTTATCACTAACTTTAACACTCCCTAAAGGAGTTGAAAAATAATTGAAGTTGGATATGGAGACATTTGTTAGATAATAATTGTGGCTGGGTCCAATCAAAAAGACATTTTCATAATTATCCTCTAATTGTTTAAATGCAGCTGCAGCAACTTTTCCAGAATAAACATATCCAGCATGAGGGACGATTATTGCTTTTATCCTTCCAGTAAAATTAAGCTTTTGATAATTTCCAAGATATTCATTAGTTAAATTCCCAAGTTCTTCTTTGTCCTCAGGGTAAAAACTTCCAGCAAAAACAGGTGCCCTTATGTTCTCTTGTTTTATTAAAAAACCTGTTTTTGATAAAGGAAGAAAAATTACAATAAGTGATAATAATACAACAAATATAATAATTAAATGTGTTTTTTTCATATTATTATGAATAAATTGTAATCTAAAAATCTTCCTGAAAACATATTTAAACCAAATAAGCTAATTATTTATAAAAAGACGTGAAGAAAATATAAAATGGAAATTTGTACAGTAGGGGGTTATGAAGAAGTTGGAAAAAATATGACAGCTGTAAAAGTTGGGGAAGATGTTATAATCTTCGACGCTGGTTTTTATCTTCCTCCGCTTGTTGAATTGCAGGAACAAGAGACACAGATTCATTATTCTGAAAATATGCTCAGGGATGCAAAAGCAATACCAAATGATCTTGTTTTGGATAAGCTTGGATGGACAGATAAAGTTAGAGCAATAATCATTGGCCACGCTCACTTGGACCATGTTGGGGGATTACCTTACCTAGCTCATAGATATCCTAAAGCAGAAATAATTGCTAGTCCATTTACAATGGCGATTTTTGAAGGAATACTCAAAGATGAAAAAATTAATGTTAGAAACAGGAGAAGAGTTGTTCATGAAAACACGACTCATCAGATTAAAGGCAGTTCTGGAAATCTAAAAATAGAGTTCATAAATACAACCCACTCAACATTGCAATGCTTTTTTGTTGTTTGGCATTCAAAAGAAGGGATTTTCTTTTATGGACTTGATTTCAAATTTGATAATCACCCAATAATAGGGCTGCCTCCAAATTATAAAAGATTGAGAGAACTTGGGAAAACAGGAATAAAATGCCTTGTTATTGATTCTTTGTATGCAGATACAGATAGGAGAACTGCAAGTGAAAGAATAGCAAGAAATTTGCTTGAAGATGCTCTTGGAAATATTCGGGACAGGGATTCTGCTCTTTTTATAACAACTTTCTCTTCTCATATCGCAAGATTAAAGAGTATAATTGATTTCGGACAGAAGACAAACAGAAAGATTGTATTTCTTGGAAGAAGTTTAAATAAATATGTGGAAGCAGCAATGAAAGTTAATCAATGCCCTTTTAGAAAAAAAATTGATGTCATAAGATATAGAAAGCAAATAAACTCTTTTCTAAAAAAAGTTGAAGATAACAGAGGAAAATATTTGATAGTGTGTACAGGACATCAGGGAGAAAAAGGTTCAATATTGGATAGAATTGTCCAAGGGGAAACTCCCTTCAAGTTTAGAAATGGAGACAATCTTATCTTTTCATCAAGTGTTATACCTGTTTCTGTTAATATAAATGCTCGTGAAAAATTAGATGGAAAATTAAGAAGGCAGGGAGTAAGAATACAGACAGATATTCATGTTTCGGGTCACGGAGGAAGAGAAGATTTGAGAGATTTGTTGGAGATGTTAAAACCAGAACATTTAATTCCCTCCCATGGCTCTTTAAAACAAGAGGCTCCGTTAATTGATTTAGCAAAAGAGATGGGATATAGATTTCAGGAAAATTCTCATTTGTCTTCGGACGGAAAGGTTATAAAAATTTGAAAATGGTAAACGAAGAAATAGTTGGTGGTTTAGTATCTGCTTTGTCAAGAGGAGATCATTTACAAAAAGGTATGATGAGTTTTTATAATGCTGGATATAATAAAGAGGAGATAGAAGATGCTGCTAGAGAAGTTTATCGTCAAATAGGACCAGAAGCCATGGGAGTTAAGGAAGGAACTTTACAGCAAACCTTTGATGAGGTTGCTGCTAAAGCAGGGGTTGATAAGAAAGATACTTCAAAAGATGCAAAGAATTTTATGACGTCTAAAATTGAGATTCAAAGAGCAACCCCTAAAAAAGAATCAGAAGCAGATATTAATAAAGAAACTAATAAATCCCCGCAGTATGTTTCAGGTTATGGGCAAACTCAATATAGCGGAACATATAAAGATGCAGAGAAGATAACAGGTGAGATAGAAAAAGCAATAAAGGGGTTGAAAGGCATAAATATTCCTTCAAGAATAGAGATAGTAAATAAAAATGTTGATTTGAAAACACCAACAGTTGTGCAAAAAGTTTCTGATTATTCTGGTGGTCCCCCAAAACCAGCAAGTAAAGTAATAACTTACATTTTGATTTTTATTCTTATACTTCTTTTAGGAGCTTTAGCTGCAGTATTTTTCTTTAAAGAAGAGTTAATTAGGTTGTTCAACAACCTTGGACTTGGTTAATTAATATATATTAAGATGAGTAAAATTTACCAACCAGCAGAAGATTCCTACTTGATGTCAAGAATCTTAAAAGAACAAATTCCTATTTTATTGGAGAAAAACCTTAATTTGAGATTTTTAGAAATAGGGGCAGGAAGCGGAATTCATCTTGAGACAGTATACAATTCTGGAATAAAAAAGGAAAATATATTTTCATCAGATATAAATAAAGATTCAGTGAGCCACTGCAATTTGCTTGGGTTCAATTGTGTTTATTCAGATTTGTTTGAGAATATAAATGGAAAATATAATATAATTATATTTAACCCTCCTTATCTGCCTGAAGATTCAAGGGAGCCAGCAGATTCAAAGATAGCTACCACAGGAGGAAAAAAAGGGAGTGAAATTATCTTAAGATTTTTGCTGGACGCAAAAAATTACCTTGAAAAAGATGGAAAAATATTTCTAATTACTAGCAATTTGTCAGAGAATATTAATTTTCAAGAATTGGGTTATGAAGCAAAAGAATTAGGATGTGAAAAGATGTTTTTTGAGAGATTGTGTATTTGGGAGTTAAATTATCTGCAACCATGACATCCAGAACATTGCCTGCAAGAAACCTTGCTTTCTAAAGAGATATCTTTTATTGCTTGCATAGGAAAAGTCATTTTCTCAACTTTTACTAAGATCGGCTTTTCATAATTTTCTTTATTAGAATTTTCTGATAATCTATATGTATAGTTTGTCTCTTTCATATACCACTTAAAATATTTAATATTTTAAACCTTCTGGAAGCTGAAGATTGCTTCCTGAACCTTAGAATTCAATCATTTTTTTCTTATTCTGAGATTTGGGATTATTCTTCTTATGAATGGTTGTTTTGGTAGTATCTGAGGAACCATTGCAGCCATCTTCATGTCCTGAAGATTATCGCGTGGAGGGTATTGGATATTTGCTATTATGGGTTTTATATTATAGGATATCTTTTTTGGAGGAATTCTGCTCCTCTTTTCCATTATTTTTATTAGTTCTGCTGTATGTTTGTCTATAGAACTCCCATAAAATTTATCATTTGGATTGTATGCTTGTATTTTTTTCTTACCTATAAATCTGGACAGGGTTCCTACAGCGTCTTCTTTGTTGTGTGGATCACGTCTACCATCATTGTTATAATCTATCATATAACCATCCATGTTAGAAGACATTACCTGAGCTATGCCTATTGCTCCAGCATGAGAACTTAAATTTTCAAAAACATCAGACGATAAGATGATATTGTCAGTGGTGTCAGCACAGAGTTTAAGATAATCTCTAAGGTACTTATAGAATGTTTCTCTATCCTTTCCTTTTCTTTGTAAATATTTTGAGACCATTGCATTGAAAGCAAGATATTTCCCTGTATATTGCCCCAGCCTGCTCTCAAGCTGAAGCTGAGAAGCTACGTGCTCAGGAGAAATATTAAAATCTTTTTTAGCTCTATCTAAGAGTGTCCAGTTTTCTTCAATAAAATCAGCACATTCCTCAAGAGAAGCTTTTTTCAGATACCAGCATTGTATTGTATCAGAATAATCAAAATCTTTTTTCACCCCATCAAATTTGTATATTTCAAAACGCGAGTCATTCAGATATTTGGAAATATCATAACTGTCTTTTTTTAACTTTTTTTCAAGATTGTCTACTACTTTTTTCTCACTTGGTGTAAGAGAAAGTAATGCAGATAATATAATTTCTGATATCATTTTGAAGAAAAGGGATAAAAAGCTCCTCCCATATTTTAAATAATATTATTTGTTTTATAAAGATTATTATTGAGAAAGGGGTTTTGATATTCTATGTAACTATAGAGTAGTTACTAAACGAAGCCTTTATAAAGTTTGGAGGCTCTTAGAATAGCATGAAAAATATCCCAAATGAAAGAGAAAGAATAAAGAATCCTTTGATTGTAGAAGATCTCTTGCCTCTTGATAAGTCTATTGTATTAATTACAGGAGTGGGTATCTCAGGTAAAAGCACCTTTAGAAGGGCTCTTTTTGACTATTTAAAGGATAAAGGAAAAGCTGTTGAACACTATGATGCAGACAATTTCAGGAAAATAAGGCACCCATTGGATAAATTATGCTTAAAACAACTCCCAGGTAAATTTAATGATAAAATCTATTTAATAGAAGATATTCATGCCCCTTTGTCTAAGGGAGCTATTATGCCAATATCAGATTATAATGAAATATTCTATGTTCTTCCAGACTTAAAATCTCATAATATGTTCTGGGCTCAGAGAATGCTTAACTGGTATGAAAATGGGAATTTTTCCTGGGAAGCTGATTCTGGATGGAGTGGAACTGGTAAAAAGAGAGACCCTGCAAACATAGAAGGGATAGTTAATGCTTATTTGCATGATATGGAAAACAGGGAAAAATGGATAAAAGAAGATTTAGATGTAGTGTCAAAATATCCCAACAAAATTGTAAAATCTGCCTGGACAAAAGAGGGTCCTGTCTTTTATTAATAAAATGTTATCCAAACAAAGTATATCCAACCAGGATATGGATTTAATATTAGAAAATTTTAATTTTAGGAATATCCTTTCTGTAGAGCCAATGCTTACAAGCGGAAATGTTTCTTATATAATAACGACTGATATTGGAAAATATTTTCTCAGACTCTCTCCTGATAAAGGCCCAAGATTTAGGAGCATTAATGAAATATATTCTGAGATAGAGTTATTATATCATCTTGGTAAAAACCACTTTCCTATTCTCTTTCCAATAAAAGGAAAAGATAACCTGATGATAATATCTCTTAAGGGCCATAATGGATATATAAGAAGATTTGTAGAGGATACTTCTAAAGAAAATCCAAATTTAAATCAGATTGAAGAATTTGGAAAGGCTCTTGGAAAATTCCATTCTTTAACTGAGAATTTTAGAACTAATAGTGGAAGAGAACATGTTTTTGATTTGGATAAAACAAGAGAATTCTTTAAAGAAGATGCAAAATACATAACGAATTCAAATTTTAAATATAAGGAGAAATTTATCTCAAGAATTAATCATATTTTATCTTCTATGGATTTT
>CAYNWY010000040.1:0-7302 GCA_964401065.1 Candidatus Woesearchaeota archaeon | reverse complement strand
TTTACTTTTAATAAGAATAAAAATACCTCCCAAGAAAATTATTATTCCAATTATTAGTATTATTATCCATTTCCAATCAATCCCTACTTTTAATTTTTTATTATCTTTTCTTGGAGGCAATACTACCTCATATTTTTGTAAACCTGGATTAAATTCCATTTCTGGTTTAATAAGTTTTATCCCTTTATTTTTCTTATTCATTATTTCTTTATTTGCCATTTTTTTCTTAATCTTTTAGTTTTTCTCTTGTACAATCCTCTATTTATCCAGTAAACAATTGCAACTAAAATGTATAATATCGATAGGTAAAGTCCTAATGTATACTTGATAACATTACCTACAATTCCAGCTTCATTTAATATTTTAATTTTGATGAACCAGAAGGCAGTCCAGAGAAAGACTAATATTCCTGACATTACCCAGAGCATCTTTACAGTTTTGTTCATAAGATTATTACGGGGAGATTAGTTTAATTATTTTTCGTTTGAAGATATTCTTTTTTTACATCCACTTGCTTAATTTATTTTGATTTTTCTTATCTATTAGTTCTTTTACATCAATATTAAATATTTGAAAAATATTTTCAACTGCAGGGAGAATCTGCCGGTCAAGATAATACTCAATATTATATTCTCCCTTTTCCAGAGGAAGTTTTACCTTTTCTCTCACTAATTTGCATTCTTTTCCTTTTGTCTCAGCAATGTAATATTCAATTAAATTCCCTTCAACTAATGGGATTTTTAATTCATGCATTTTTCTGGCAGCAATTACATGAGGGGAGATTGCTTTGTATTCTGAAAGAGATTTTTTAAGTTGGGTTCTTATTATTAAGTCCTCTTTTGGTATTTCTCTTTCTTTTAATTTTTTTATTATCTCTTTAACATAAACAAGTGCTTTTTTTTCATTTCCATCTTTAAGGACAAGTCTTATAACCTTATCTTGCATTTCTCTTGCTAAAGTGCACCAATCTCTTCTGACTGTCTCAAAGCCTCTTATTTTAAGGTCTCCTTTTTCATCTATAAGAGCGTATTTTTTCTTTGCTCCACTCATTCCTGTTCTTTTTGTAACCCAAATACCTCTTTTGAAAAATCCTTCTAATTCAAGTTCCATGACTCCTGGAAGTTTTGAATTTAATCTCGCTAAAAATTCTTTTACCTCTGATTTTGATTTTTTTCCAATTAAAAATGCTATAGAATCAGTATTATGGACTAAAACATAATTAGCAAAAAACCTGTGGGTGTCTTCTACTTCAATATCATAAACATATTCAGGCATTTTTATTTCTTCAATTTTTTTGACTCCTTGTAAATCAAACTCAAAATTCCTTACACTTTTCTTTTGTTGATTTAATGTTTTTATCTTTGATTTTCTATTCTTTTCTTTCAAAATAAATCCAATCTTCTCTGCAAATATATCTCTTTTTTTTATAGTGATATTTTTTGAATAACTTCCTGTGGAGTAAGTTTTATCTCCATTTTTATATTTATTTTGAGTGTTTTCTTTATATACAGAATGAGAGACTCCAACCTTGTATAATAATTTTCTAACTTCTTTTATATATTCCTCATTTATTGAAGTAAATTTAACGATTGGAGCTTTATTTCTAATCATAACAGTCCCATCTACAGAGAATAATCCTCTTAAAAAAGAGGCGATATTTTCTTCTTTTTCATAAAAAAGCCAATTTGGAATTATTTTCTTCCCAAAATCATTTCTTAAATTTTTAGTTATTATATCAATTAATTTTAATCCATTTAATTTTATATCTCCTATTCTTGTGTTGCTATCCCAATAATTTTTGATATAGCCTAATTTTTTTAGTGGGAAAATTATATTTTCAAGAAGTTCTTCTCTATCTTTTCCTAGAGATAATCCCAAATAATAATCTTTGTTAGCTTTCTTTTGTTCATTGTTTCTACAAAAACTCCCATCCCCTATAAAAAGACCCATAAATTCATATATTTCTTTAGGGTAGTTTTTACTTTCTATTCTCCCAGAAGGAATTCTACTCAAAGAAATTATGCTATTGACTTTTTTCTTAATTTCTTCTGGTTTTATTTCAATAATTCTTCTTAATGGATTTTCTTTATTTTCTTTACTTTGGTTAAATTTAGATGATTGATATCCCATTAAAGAATGATCTTCAGTTACATCAATATTCCAGTTATTTGTAAAATGAACCTTATACATTTTCTTATTACATTTATGCCTCATAGCATAAATAATCGGTTTGAATACAGATTGCCCTTTTTCATTAAGAGTAAGAACTTCAGTTTTATTTTTGAAATTGTATTCTTTTCCCTGAGAAGACACTTTATCTGTTTTTTCAAATAATTCTTCTATGTCTACCTCTCTAATTTTCTCTTCTTCTTTTATTATTACTTTTGTCTTTCCAGAAACACTATCTCCATATATTACATCATAACCTTCTTTTTCAACATTGCTTATAGTTTCTTTGTTGAACTTTCTCACGAATGCTAAAATAGATGCAGAGCTTTCCAAAGAATAATATCTTGCTCCAAAAAAACCAATATATCCGTGAACAGATGCTGAAAGAACCTTGAAAGCATTACTTCTGGCCTTGGTTATTAAATTTGGATTTTTCTTGTACTCTTCTTTGAAATGTTTCCTCTTTTCATATATTTCTTTTAATAATTCTGGAAGAAATCCTGGCTTTTTCGAGAAATAAAATTTTGTCATTTTTCCCTGAAAATTTATTTCAGGAGATTCGTAAGAATCTTTTTCCTTTTTTTCAAGAAGAGTTCCTTTTGAGATGTTTTCAGATATTATTATGCTTGTGTGCATCGAAGTAAAATCAAATATTGCAACATCTTCATACAATCCTGGTTTTGGTTCCAAAACAAATGCTCCTTCCACACTTGCAAAATCTCTTCTCTCAGACATTTCAGGATTGTAAGGTCTTTTTTCTGGAATTTCATTAAATCTTTCTAAATTATGAAGAATGTAAGATTCAACATATTTTGAAAGCCCTGCTCTTGATAATTCAAAAACAGGTTCTTGGGTTGTTTTTGTGAATTCCATTAAATCTGGCCAGAATTTTTCAAATAATTGGAATGTTAAAAAAGAATCGTGTAAATTATATTCATAAAAGTCTATCCAATTTCCCTCTGTTAATTCAGAAGAGTCTTTGAATTTAAAATCTTTTTTTGTATCTCCTAAAAACTCCTTTGAAACTTCATTCAAAGAGAGGGTTTCAGATTTCATATATTGAGCATAAGCTGTTCTTATGAATTTTAAAATGTCTACATGCACAATCCCATTTATTCTTGCTGTGATATTTATTCCTCTTGAGAATTTTGGCTGACTTTCATCTAATCCAAGATTTAATTTCACCTGATATTTTTCTGCTCTTGCTTTTAGATAAGGCAAATCAAATCCATCTGAGAAATATCCAACTAAAAAATCAGGGGAAATTTTTCTGACTTCTTTTGTAAATCTTTCCAATAATTCTCCTTCATCTTTTACATATTCAACATATGCTGGCTTGTTGCTGTCATTGGATAATTTTTTCCAGGTTATTACTTTTTTTATCTTATCAGAAACCAGAGAGACCATGAATATCTCTCCTTTTCCTATTTGTATATCATCTGTTTCAATATCATAGGCCAAAACTTTTGGTGTGAATATCTTATTTTCTATTTCTTTTGATTTTTCAAGCTTTAAGCACAAATCTGCATCAATTGCTTTGCCTATTCCTCCATAATCATTAGAATTGTCAAGAACTTCCCCTTCAATTTCATACCATCTTAAAGGATTTATCTTTTTTTCAATTATATAATGGGTTATGAAGCCCAAGTCATATCCTCTTCTTTTTTCAATTTCAGGGAAATCAAGCTTATCTGCAACATCATGTAAATCTTTATAGTTTGTTGCGAAGATTTTCAGGGCTTTTACTTTTTTGTCCAAGAAATTTTTATCCTGCAATTCAACTTTTTCAACCTTGGTTTGACGTCCCTTTAAATCAAGCTTTATTTCTTTTATTTTTTTAACAAGATTGTCTATCTTTTTTTGATTTACATTTTCCTTTAAAATTGCCCACATATAAACAGGACAGGAATCAATAATGCAAATTCTCTTCCCTTCATCATTCCTGCCTATGAGTTTTGCGTAGTTCTCTCCTTCCCAGTCAAAATAATCATAATCTATTGGAATGAATGTTGTTTTCATAAAATAGGCTAATTAAGAGAATTATTTAAAACTTCGGAATTTGGAAATCAAAAGATTTATATAGTACTATATAGTAGTTACAATATGGTAGAAGATGGGTTAATTAGGGAGTATTGGAATTACAATCCAGAAAATGATCCTAGTGGGGCATATGGAATTTCTTTGACTGATAGGGTTATACAGAGATATGGTTCTATTGAGAATGTACCAAAATTAATAGATAAAAAGGATGAGAGGATTAAAAATGTTAATGTTATTAAAAGAGGAAAAGATGGTGAACTTGAGAAGAAACTTGAATTTATTAGACGAGTTGATGAGATGGGAATAAATCCAGATTCTATATTTCTTAACAGAGATGTAAAAGAAGGTTTAATAAGGCAGTACAAAGGATACACTAAACTTAATAGAGAAGGACAAAATCATAGGAAAAACGAAAATGGAGAGTATCTTTCACATTGCTCTGATGCTAAAATCGGTTTAGTTTTTAGAGATATTTATCGTTCTTTCTCGAAAGAAGTAAAGAAGTAGATAATTATTTATATTTCTTTGACTTGAGATTTCGAAGAAAATGGGACTAAATATTCGTGATATAATACCAAGAAGGGAAGTTGAGATTTTAGAACTTCAAGGTAAAATTCTATGTGTTGATGCTTTTAATGCATTATATCAGTTTTTATCTACTATAAGGCAGCCCGATGGAACTCCCCTAATGGATAGTAAGAAAAGAGTTACCAGTCATCTTTCAGGTGTATTTTATAGAAATATTAATTTATTGGATCAAGGAATTAAGCTGGTTTATGTCTTTGATGGAAGGGCTCCAGAATTAAAGGCAAAAACTCACAAGAAAAGGCAGGATGTCAGAGATATAGCTAGAGAAAAATATGAAGATGCAAAAGAAGAAGTTGATGTAATGGGAATGAAAAAATATAGTTCTCAATTATTAAGATTAGATGATGAGATGATTGCAGAGAGTAAAGATCTTTTGATTGCAATGGGAATTCCAATAATCCAGGCTCCTTCAGAAGGAGAGGCACAGGCTGCACAAATGGCAAGGACAAACTCAAAAATTTATGCTTCTGTCAGCCAGGATTATGATAGTCTTCTTTTTGGAGCTTCCAGATTAATAAGAAATTTGACAGTTTCAAGAAAGAGGAAAACTTACAGTGGATATGTAGAGATTAAACCAGAGATTATTGAGCTCGAGAAGGTATTTAATTTTCTTGAGATAAATCTAGAGCAACTTATTTGTTTGGGTATTCTGGTTGGAACAGACTATAATCCCAAAGGACTTCCTGGAATAGGGCAGAAAAAAGCTTTGGATATTGTTAAGAGGTACAAATATCCTTATGAAATATTTAAGAGTGTTGAAGAGCAAATTTTAAGTTTGCCAGAAGAGGACAGATTTAACTGGCAGGAGATATTTGCATTGTTTTACAAACCAGAAGTTTCAAATCAGGATTTTGAGTTTAAACAGTTTGACCAAGAAAAAATAAAAGAAATTCTTGTAAAAAGGCATGATTTTTCTGAGGAAAGAGTTCAGAAACAGATAGACAAATTGAAAGAGATAAAACAAAAGAGCCATCAGAAAAATCTTGGGAAATGGTTTTGAATTAGGAATGTTAATTATGTTACTTTTAATAAATGGTAACAAATAGAAAGATTTATAAATAATCTGATTCTTTGAAAATTATGACAGATAAAAGTGATTCGAAAAAGGAAATATTGAGGAAATCTATAGCGTATGGACTAAATTATTTTGCAAGACCCTTAGGTAATTGGGCAACAAAAGGGGCTCAAGAGGCTGCAAAACAAGTTGCTGAAGGAACTGCTAATGAAGCAGCTAAAAAATCAGTAGAAGAGTTAGCTAAACATGGTTTAAATTTAAAAGATGGTTTAAATTTAGGACATCCTTATGTTGTTCTTCCTCTTGCGGCTTTGGATATTATTGCAGGGAGTTCTGAAAGTGTAAGAAACCACTATAGTACTAGACTTGTAAAATTAGGTGTATCCTCTTATTTTTCATTTTTATCTCTTATAAATCTTGGACAATTTGCTTGTGATTACACTAACGTTAATCCATTGATAGAACTTCCATCTAATTTACTTCTCGCAGGAAGTGCAGGTATTGATTTAAAAAATTCGTATAAAGAATCTGGGAAAACTGCTCTTTCAGATTTAAAAGATGTTTATTCAGATTTGAAATTGGTTAAAAATAAAGTTAATGATTCTAAGTTAGTAAGAAAATTTCTTAAAAGAAAACAAGAGAAACCAATAGATTAATCTACTATTCCATACTTCTTGAATACAGTTACAAAATCTCTTTGACTTATTCCTAATCTTGAGCATATTTCTGCTTCGCTGCTTCCCCATCCGCCTTTTTTAAGATAATTTACAAAATATGTCCAACCCCCAACAAATTTTGGATTTTGTTGTGAATTTGCCCATTTGTTAAATCTTTTTGCAGCATCTATTAAAATATCTATGCCTTTCTCCCTTCTTCTCTCTATTATTTTTTCTTTTTCTTCCTCTTTTTCTTTAGGATTCTCTAATGAATTAACTTTTGGGTTTTTTTTATTCTTCTTTGTCTAAGCCATAAAAATAGCCCAATTATGAATAATCCTATTCCAACTCCCATAAGAAGAAGTTTTTCGTAAACAAAGAAACTTGCTATAATTAAGATTACTCCTATAATCATGAATGCTGCTCCTAAATCCTTTCGTAGTCTCCAAAATATAAAAATCAAACCTATAATTATTATGAAAGGGATTACCGTATAGAGGATATTTTCACTTATTCCTATGCTGTAGAATAAACCGGAAACATCCCAATTTGTCCTGCTGATTCCGTAAACTGCAAGAAGGGAAACACAAAAAGAAACTATGCCTGAAGTTCCTCTATCTTTTAGAGTTTTACGTAATGCAAGATTGATTAGTGCAAAAAAGATTACAAAAAGAAGACCAAGAACCATTATATCTGCATCTATATTGTAAAATACATCACCTAACATGTTCTTTTATAATGATTCCACCCTTATAAATTTATTTTGTAAACCATAGAGAAGAGGAGGGTTAAGTTATCTTAAAGTAGAAGTTATAATTATATTAAAATTATTAA
>CAYNWY010000039.1:0-7412 GCA_964401065.1 Candidatus Woesearchaeota archaeon | reverse complement strand
AAATAAAAAGGTTTTTATAGGTGCTTTTTCTTATTTTATAAGGCCAGTAATATGGTTATAAATTTGAAAGGAGGTTGATATGAAAAATAATAAAAAAGGTTTGTCAACAATTGTTGCAACTTTATTGATAATCATGCTTACTCTTGTAGCAGTCGGTATAATCTGGGTTGTTGTAAAAAATGTTGTTGGCACTGGAACTCAACAAGTAGGCATAGATGCAATGTGTATGCAAACAGATGTTCAAGCTACTAGGGTTGTAAAAGATGAGACCTCTGGAAGCTTTAATGTAACCCTTTCTAGAATAACAGGTGAAGATGAAATTGGTGGTGTGAAGTTGGTGTTCACAAATGCTGAAGGTTCAACTAACGCGATTAGAACCATTAATGAAAGTTTGTCTGCTTTAGAAACAATGACTACTCAAGGAATTAATCTCTCAGACGAAGTATGGGGTGGATTGACTAATATAACTAATGTTGATGTTGTAGTTTATTTCTTAGATGATTCTGGAAATGAACAACTTTGTCAAACCTCATCTAAGTACCAGTTTTAATTTTTTTGTTTTTTAATTCTTTTTTATTTTCATTTATTTAATATTAATCGGGATTTTGTTTAATTATCATAATAAAATTCTGCAGAGCAAGTCTATTACTAAAATAGATTAATTACAATAGCTTAACTGTTATAGATAACTTAATTTAGAATAATTGATAACTATAAATTCTTCTTTATAATATACACTTCTTCGTTTTTTCTAACTAGGGGCAGTTTTATCCCAATCTCTTCTCCCTTCTTTCCAGAAATAACTGATTTATTGTTAATTTCAATTCTATTTATTTTGGAATTTATTATGCCTGTTGTTTTCCCTATAACAATTATCTTGTCTCCTACTTTCAATTCTGAGACAAGTTTTATTGTCGCTACTCCTATTTTTGGATAATAATGAGATATTTTTCCTATGAATTGCTTTTTTTCTTTTGCACTTGAATGTTCAACATTTGAGAAATCATTGGAAGTTGGAATTTCCAGGTAAAAACCAGAGGAGAAACCCTTATTGTACACTTTTTTTAATTCTTCAAGGGAAGATTCTATCTCTTTTTCTGTTAATTTTTTGTCAAATGCCCTTCTATATACTCTAACAACAGTGTCAACATATCTTGGGTCTCTGTTTCTTCCTTCTATTTTAAAGCAAGTTACACCAGATTTTTTAAGTTGCTCAATAAATGGAAGAGCGCACAAATCTTTTGCAGAAAATATATGGCTGTTCTCAACTTCCAGCTCATAACCTTCCTGTTTATCCTTTATTATGTAGCTTCTTCTACAAGGGTGAATGCATTCTCCTCTATTTGCAGATTTGTTAAATAAGGATTGAGACATCAAACACCTTCCACTAACAGCAAGACACATCGCACCATGCACAAAAATCTCTGCTTTAATCTTTGCTTTTTCTGTTATTTCTTTTATTTGTTTTAGATTTAGCTCTCTGGCGAGTATTATTCTTTCAGCCCCAAGTTTCTTGTAAAATTTTGCTGATTCAACATTTGAAACAGAAGCCTGAGTGGAAATGTGAAACGGAATTTTATATTTCTTACATAACTGGATTACACTTAAATCCCAGCAGATTATTGCATCCACCTTTCCTTTTATCTTTTTTATTATTTCTTCTATTTTATCTATTTCATTAGTGTATATTATCGAGTTTAGAGTAAGGTATTTCTTTACTTTTTTCTCTTTGTTCTTATTGCATATCTCATTTATTTTTTCCAAATCTTTTAATTCAAAATTTTTTGCATTTGCCCTTAGAGAGAATTCTTTTAATCCAAAATAAACTGCATCTGCTCCTGCATTTATAGCAGTTACTAGCATTGAAAAATCCCCTGCTGGAGCCAGGAGTTCATATTTTTGTGATTTTTTCATAGAATACAAAGAAATTACTAGTTTTTAAGATTGGTGGATTAAATCTTAATAAAAGATAAAGAAATAGAGTTAAAAAATAAAATAAAAAAAGGGTTTATTTCTTACCTATCAACCAATAAACTATAGCAGTAAGTATGTTGAGCAGTATTGCGAAAACTGTCCATATAATTTTTGCTGTATCACTTAACCTCTTGTTATTTGTCCAAACATCATAAATTACCCAAACTGCGCAAAGAACCATAACAATAGTTACTACTGTTCCCCATATCCCGCTTAAACCTAAAAAACCTAAAAGTGCCATATCTTTACCTCCTTTTTCTTATTCTTTTTATATTAAGATTATTATTAAATGTTTCTTTTCAATTTGCTAAACTGGATAATAAAAATGAAAAATTAATGTGTTTAGTTAGAAGCAGTTGCTTCTGCAGCGTTTCTTGCTCTCTTGCATATTTCTTTAGATGATTTGAAGGATGTCTTACACTGCTTTTTTTGTGTCTTGTAAGTTAACTTGCATTGTTTTAATGCATCTTTTTTCCCATCGTCCTGGGGAACTAAAGCTTTGCAAGTTGCAAGTGCTTGTTTGGCTGTAGAAAAGCAAGTGTTTTTCAGAACTGCATTTTGTGAAACACATTGTCCATATGAATCTTTAATCGCTTGTGTACTTGCGGCAGAGACAATTCCAACCATAAGCAATACAAAAAACATTCCGAAAACTATTGCTAGATTTTTGTTCATTATATACACCTCCTAAAGGTGAGAGGTTCTTGTTATTTATAAATATTTTTAAAAAGATATTTAAAATATGTTCCTGTGTTTTTATTATGAGAAGGAAGGGTCTGTTAATTATACTAATACTTATTATAGGATTTGTAATATTGTGGTTTATTCTAAAAAATCAGATTATATCTTTTTCTGGAAAGAGCATTCAATCACCAGATGTGTTAGTAGATAGCAGGTGTTCTGGAACAAAGGTTGTCCCTACGAGTGTTACAAATTCAACCCCAGAGAATTTTACTGTAAATCTTTTTAGACAAGAAGGCATTGATGAGATTGGAGGAGTGAAATTAATTTTTTCAGATAATACTTCTAGAAGCTCTATTGCAAGTGTTCCTGCAAATATGACTGCTTTTGAGAATGTAAGTGTTCTTGTCCTTAATGTTAAGGTTCCAAATCCAAGCAAAGTGGAAGCTGTGGTTTATTTCTTGGATGAATCTGGAAATGAAACACTTTGCCAGACTTCAAGCAAGTTAGAATTTTAATAAACAAAAAGAATTAAAAGTCCTCTAAATTAGTAGTTTTAATAGCTGTCTTATGACGGTTATGAAATTCATGGCGGTTGTAGTATATAAGTAATGCCTATAATTACTGTTCAAAAATATCTATCCTTTTTAGTAATCTTTATAAATATCTACAATCATCAATATGACTATGAGAGAAAATATTGAATTATTAAAAGCATTAGCTGACGATACACGATTCAAAATTGTAGAATATCTTTTAGAAGGTGAAAAATGTGTTTGTGAAATATTTCCTTATGTTAAAAGAACTCAATCAACCGTCTCTACCCATTTAGGCAATTTAGAAGATGCAGGAGTTCTTCAATCAAGAAGAGAAGGAAAAAAGATTTTTTATAAAATCAAAGATAAAAGAGTTTGTGATGTTTTCAAAGCACTTGGGAACTCTAAAGGTAAAATATTGAAAGAAGGTTGTTGCTGTGGAAAATGAACAAAAATAATTATCCTTATATTATAATGGGGGTAGCTTTATTATTAGTAATTGCAGTAATGGTTCCAAAATATATTGCTGGAGATACTACAGATGATAAGGTTAAGATTTCTGGAGATGTTGAAAAAGTAGAAGTTTATCATTTTCATGCAACTCAGCAGTGTTATTCTTGCAAAACAGTTGGTGCTTATGCAGAAGAAACAATTAATACTTATTTTTCTGACGAACTAAAATCAGGAAAAGTAGTTTTTGCTTCTATTAATATTGACTTGGCTGAAAATAAGGAGCTTGTCAATAAATATCAAGCTAAAGGTTCTTCTTTATGGATTGGGACTTATTACAAAGATGGAAGTTTCACCAAAGTAGAGAATGTTAATGTATGGTATAAAATTAGCAATAAACAAGATTTTATGGATTATTTAAAAGGTGTGATTGAGGGTAAGCTTTAAGGAGATTAGGATGGGTTTAATGTCTTTTATGGAAGCTATGTCAACAAGCAGCTTCCCATTGATTGCAGCATTTTTTATTGGATTAATGACAGCTATAAGTCCTTGCCCTCTTGCTACAAATATAACTGCTATTGCTTATATCTCCAAAAAGATTGATAATGGTAAAAAAACACTTCTTACAGGACTTGTTTATACTCTTGGAAGAATGTTTACTTATGTTCTTTTAGCAAGTTTAATTGTTTATGTTGGATTAAATGTTCAATCAATTTCTTTATTCTTACAGAAGTATGGAGAGAAAATATTAGGTCCTTTATTGATATTCATAGGTTTAGTTATGTTGAATATTATAAAATTTCCATCATTAAAGCCTGGAAATAAAATGAATAAAGTAAAAGAGAAACTCTCAGAGAAAGGATATTTAGGAAGTTTCTTATTAGGAGTTTTGTTTGCTTTTGCTTTCTGTCCTTTTAGTGCAGTTTTATTCTTCGGGATGTTAATTCCTTTGGCTTTAAGCTTTTCAGATGGAATTTTGATCCCATCTATATTTGCTTTAGCAACAGGACTTCCAGTTATAATCTTTGCATTTATCTTGACTTTTAGTGTTTCAAAAGTTGGAAAAATAATGGGAAAAGTTCAAACATTTGAAAAATACATGAGATATTTCATCTCTGCAGTTTTCCTTATTGTTGGTGTTTATTATACTTGGAAGATTTGGTTTTAAACGAAAGATTTAAATATTGATATTCATCAATATGTATTAGTATGGAGCAAAAAGATAAAAAATTCAGTGAGTGGCATGGAGTTTCAAGAGAAAAGATTAAGTGGAATCCTGTAATTGACGAAAGCAAGTGTATTGGTTGTGGATTATGTGTTACAACTTGCGGAAGAGGCGTGTACAAATTTGATTATGTTTCTAAAAAAGCCAAAGTTGTAAATCCGGATAATTGTTTGGTTGGTTGCCAAACTTGTGTAAATCTTTGTCCTGCTAAAGCAATAAGCTTTGCTGAAAAAGATAAAACTAGAGAGAAAGCACAAGAAATAGTTAAAACAACAAAAATATTGCTTAGAGTTAAAAAAGAATTAGAATTAAGAAAAGCGGAGTTAGAAATCAAGGAGAGTTTAGAATGAATACAAAATATATCCCTCCAGAATGGGCATTTGAATTTCATGGTCATAGTTGTCCTTTCATGCCTATTGGTTATAGGATGGGTAAATTAGCAATGAAATATTTAGGTATTGAATATGAGAAAGATCATGGTTTTTTTGTTTTTCCTGAAATTGGTAAGGGTCATCCTCAAACCTGCATGGTTGATGGTATGCAAATAGCAACAGGAGCAACTTATGGTAAAGTTTTAATAGAAAAAACATTTTATGGAAAGTTGGCTGCAATTTTTTATCATCCTAAAAAGGGTGCAGTAAGATATTCACTTAAACCAGAATTTATTGATGCAATGAGTAAGTTTGAGTTTTTTGTGTATAGGAAAAAAGGTGTTGAACCTTCCCAAATTCCACAGAAGGTTTCAGATGAAATTATTAATTGGGTTTATGAACAATCAGATGAATTTATGTTCAAGGTTGAACCTAAACTGGATTTTAAATTCATTCCCGTTAAAGGCTCATTTAACAAAGATAAATGCAGCATCTGTGGGGAGTATGTTTTTAAGAGATATTTACGAACAAAAAATGGAAAGCCCGTTTGTATTCCATGTTCTATATATGAGGATAAAAAATGAAAATAAAAGTTATTGGTTCGGGTTGTCCAACATGTACAAAACTTCATCAATGGGTTTTAAAACTAAAGGGTGAAGGCAAGATTAAGGCAGATGTTGAATATTCTAAAGACATCAATGAATTAATTGAACTTGGAGTTATGGGAAGTCCTGCATTGGTAATAAATGGAAAAGTCGCTAATGTTGGAATGCCTGAAAATGAAGAAAAACTTCTTGATATAATTAAAAAGAATTCTAAATAAAATGGAAAGAAAAGATTGGAGTTTATTAATTTGGATAGTTCTAGTATTTGGAGTTTTATATTTTGTTCCTTCAAATTCTGATTGGTTTAGAACATCTATTTTATCTGCTTTTAATTTACTTCATGATTATGCTAAAAAACATGTTTTAACTTGTTTAGTTCCTGCTTTATTTATTGCAGGAGCAATTGCTGTTTTTATTAAAAAAGATGCTGTCTTGAAATATTTAGGTCATAAGGCTAAAAAAGTAGTTTCATATTCAATAGCTTCTGTCTCAGGGGCAATTTTGGCTGTGTGTTCTTGTACCATATTGCCTTTGTTTGCTGGAATAAGAAAAAGAGGAGCAGGTTTAGGACCGGCAATAACATTCCTTTTTGCAGGACCAGCAATAAATATAGCAGCAATATTCTTGACAATGTCTGTTTTAGGTTATAAAATTGGATTAGCTAGAATAATTGCAGCAATTTCTTTATCTCTCTTAGTTGGTATAACAATGGCTTTAATCTTTAGAGAGAAAATAGAACAAGGAGGAGTATTTATGCAGGAAAGTAAAGACACACAAACCTCAAAAAAAATTCTTTTTGCATTTTTTGGTTTAATGATTGCAGTTTTAGTTGTTAATGGATTGCAAATTAATCAATTAATAAAATATATTTTAATGTTTTCTTTTGCAATTGCAGTTGTTTTATTGGTTGTTTTCAAATTTAAAAAAGAAAATACAAAGGAATGGTTAGGTGAAACTTGGGGCTTTTCTAAAATGCTTTTACCTCTTTTATTTATAGGAGTCTTCATAGCAGGATTTATAATGCCTTTGCTTCCTGAAACATTAATTCAAAATTTAGTTGGGCAAAATACTGTTTTAGGCAATTTAATTGCATCTGTATTTGGAGCATTTATGTATTTTTCAACATTAACAGAGATACCTATATTACAAGCTTTAATTGCTAAAGGAATGGCTTATGGGCCTGCTCTTGCATTACTTCTTGCAGGACCTTCTTTAAGTTTACCAAACATGCTTGTTATTAGAAAGGTTTTAGGAAACAAGAAAACAATAGTTTATGTTTTATTGGTTATAATCTATTCAACTATAGCAGGATTAATTTTTGGAAGTATTGTAGGTTAATCTAATTCATCTTAGTATAAAACAAAAAGAATTAAAAGTCCTCTAAATTAGTATTTTTAGTTATACCCTTAAACCTTCAAGGTTGCAACGGTATTGTTTTATATGGCGGTTGTAGTATAATGGTAGTACACACGGTTGTGGCGAGTTAGTTTGCGAAAATGTTTGTTCCTCTATGGGATGAGCAGGCTCACGAGATCCGTGTAGAGAGGGTTCGATTCCCTCCATCCGCCCT
>CAYNWY010000038.1:0-7728 GCA_964401065.1 Candidatus Woesearchaeota archaeon | reverse complement strand
TATTCTGATATTCCTGATTGTACTTCTTGTAAGTCTTCTCTTCAGTGTAATGATAGTAATGTTTGCACAAAAAATGTTTGTTCAAATGGAATGTGTTTGTATCCCTTAATTCCCGGATGTGTTTCTTGCTCTTCCGAAGCAGATTGTAATGATACTAATGGATGTACTGTAGAAAGATGCATAAACAATAAATGTGCATATGCAAATGTAACTAATTGTACTAGTTGCACTTCCAATACTCAATGTAATGATAATAGTTCTTGTACTAGTGATAATTGTTCTGGATGGGCCTGCTTATACATAGCAATATCTAATTGTAAACCTTGCACTTCTATTATTCAATGTGAAGATAATAACGGTTGCACAACAGAAAGTTGTTCAAATAATCAATGTGTCTATACGAATGTAAATAATTGTAAATCATGTATCTCTCCTTCCCAATGTGAGGATACTAATGGATGTACAACAGAAAGTTGTATAGGTAACAAATGTGTCTATGCAAATGTAACTAATTGTAAACCATGCACATCAGTCTCTCAATGTAATGATAATGATGCTTGTACAACTGATAGTTGCTCAGCTAACAAATGTGTTTATTCAAATCTAACTAATTGCAAACCCTGCACTTCTGTTACACAATGCAATGATAATAGCGCATGCACAACCGACGCTTGTTCTTCAGGAGCGTGTTCTTACACTCCAGTTTCTGGATGTAAATCTTGCACTTTAGTTAGTGAATGTAATGATAATAATGCTTGCACAACAGATAGCTGCTCAGCTGACAAATGTGCATATGTTACTTTATCAAATTGTAAATCATGTACATCTATCAGTGAATGTAATGATACTAATGGATGTACCATTGATAGTTGTTCTGGTAATAAGTGTGTATATTCAGATGTAACTAATTGCAAACCATGCACTTATGCTTCCCAATGCGATGATAGTGACGGATGCACAACAGATAGTTGCACAGGAAATAAATGTGAATATATAAGAAAAACTTCGTGTGCACACAATGATAATTGTTGTCCAGTTGGAATTGGATGTAATTTTATAAATGATAATAATTGTCGTCCTGTATGTCCAAATGGAATAAGAGAAGGAACAGAACAATGTGATGGAAATGATTTTGGTGGAGCAACATGTGCAGGTGTGATGGGCTCAACTTATACAGGAACATTAAGATGCTATAGTACTTGTGCCTTTGATGTTGGTGGATGTTCTGTTGTTTGCAGTTGTCCCAGCGACGGTAGATATTGTACAACAGATATATGTAATTCAAATAATGTCTGCCAGCATATCCCATCAGTTAATTGTTGTGATTATTCTTCAGATTGCAACGATAATAAAATCTCTACAAAAGATATTTGTTTAAGCAATAATACCTGCTCGTTCACTCCAATAACTTTATGTCTTCATAATGATGGATACTGTCCAAGCGGATGCAATTCACTAAATGATAATAATTGTGCAACTGTGTGTGGAAATGGAGTCAGGGAAGGAAGTGAAGGATGTGACGACGGTGATACAACTTCAGGAGATGGTTGCTCTTCAGGTTGTGTTGTTGAAAGTGGTTGGACTTGTAGTAGTGGTGGAATTTGTACTTTAATTCCAACTGGCAATATATATTATATATCAACAACAGGAAGCGATTCAAGTGGAGATGGTTCTGCTAGTTCACCCTGGAAAACTCTTGCTTATGCATGTAGTAGAGTCACAACTTCTGGAAGCATTATTTATGTAACTGCAGGAACGTATCCAGAAACATCAACATGTAATCTTGCTGTTGGAGTAAGTATAGAGGGAAATTCTAAAACGACTTCTATAATTCGTTCTAGTGTAGGGACGAGTTCTAATATTTACACCATATTATTATCCAGCAGTAATTCCAACACTAATGGGGCACAGCATATTTCAAATATAAGATTAGAAAGTACAAATGCTTATTCAGCATATGCTGCAATAGGTGTACTTAAGAGAGGCAATGTTGAAATATCTAATTGTGATATTATTAATTTTAGGGAACATGGAATAGTACTACACAATGGAGAACAGTCAGGAGTTTATGCATCTGGTAATAGAATTCATGATTGTGTCATAACGAATAGTGGTATGTATGTAGGTACATACAATGCTGCCGATGGAGATAGTAGGGGGTCTATAGATATACTAAGTCAATCAGATTTATTGATTTATAATAATATTGTAACAGTAAATAGACCAGATGGAAAAAACGGTAATTGTATAGATGGAGTTGAGGGATATTTAAAGAATGTAAAAATATATGATAACACTCTCCATAAGACTTTTGTTCCTGGAACTACATGGGATTTTGCAATTGAGTTTTGGAATGTAGAAGGGGGTCTTGAAATATATAATAACGATATTATAGGTTCAATAGATATATGCAAATCTCCAAATAAAGGAACATCCTCTTATGTTGCTTGGTTGCATGATAATACTCTTGGACAAAATGCACTTATGGCATCAGAAAGCACCAGAGGAATTGATTTAGAATATGATAATAACAATATTATCATTGAACGTAATTATATAAAAAATACGGCTGTGGGGATAAATAATAATCTGGATCGTGCAGGTTTAGTTCAAGAAAATATAAGGATTGATTATAATATACTCTATAATATAGGAGAAGCAGGTGTAGATTCTAAAGGATGGGGCATACTGTATAGTTTCCCGGACAGCAGATTTAACAACGTCGTTAATAATTTAAAAATCCGTAATAATGTCATAGTCGGTGGCGGAGCAGGTTCAGGATTGACAATGTACGGAATCGGACTTCCAGACGTCGGGACAGCAACAAATGTGGAAGTCAAAAATAATATAGTCATAAATTTTGATCACTATGCCGTTTATGCCAATGGGCGCGGAGGAACCACAATCAGCAGTCTCTCTATGGAAAATAATATTTTTTATGGAAATGGTCAGAATACAGCAGTATATGCTGAAGGAATGAGCCCCCAAGGTACAACCCAAAACAATTATATAGTTAATCCATTGTTTGTATCCTCAACAAATTTTAATTTACAATCTGGAAGTCCTGCTATTAATGCTGGAAAGAATGTGGGATTAACTTCTGATTATGCAGGAAATCCAATTGTTGGATTGCCAGATATAGGTGCATTTGAACGTCAATAAATAAAATCAAGAATTCTTGCAGGATTCACATATTGACATTCCATTAACTTTGTAAAGAACATCATGGTTTCCACATTCTTCACATATTCCTTCTTGAGAAAGTATTCTTTCTTTTGCTTTCTTGACTAGCTTTAATTTTCTTGATTCTTCTCTTATCTCTGCAAACTCTTCAATTTCTGGATAAAATTCAGGATGGAAGCTTAATATATCTTTGACTGTTATTATTCCTACTAGTTCATTATTATCAACAACAGGCAGTCTTTCAAATCTTGAATCTTTCATTTTCTTAAGAGCTTCATCCATAGTTGCAGAGGGTTTTATCACTGCTATCTTTCTTGGAGAGATATCTTTTGCTTGTATCTTTGAAAGGTCTTCTTTTGACTTTTTTATAAGTGCCCAAAGAATATCGTGCGTTGAGATTAGTCCTACTAATCTTTTATTGGTTACAAGAAGGAGGCTTCCAGTTTTTTTCTGAACTATCCTCTTTGCACATTCAAGAAGATTTGCGTCTGGGCTGATTACAATTGGTTCTCGAGTCATAACATCTGAGACGAGTATTTTGTACATAATCCTACAAGGTTTGATGGCTTATAAACGTTTTTTACTACTGCAAAAATATAAGTCTTATTTAAAAGAAGTTAATATTGCTTTTTAGCACAACAATACTTAAATAAAAGATTTGGGAAAAACTATTATTAAATAAGGGGATAAAATGTCTGATAAACCAATTACTCTAATGCCAGAAGATATACAGAGACTTATAGGGAAAGATGCGCAGAGAAACAACATTGCTGCAGCAAAAATGGTGGCAGAGGTTGTCAAGACCACTCTTGGACCAAGAGGAATGGACAAGATGCTGGTTTCTCCTTTGAATGATATAATAATTACAAATGATGGGGCAACAATCCTTAGTGAGATGCAGATTGAGCATCCTGCTGCAAAGATGATGGTGGAAATTGCAAAGACTCAGGATTCTGAAGTAGGTGATGGAACAACTTCTGCTGTTATGATTGCAGGAAAGCTTTTGGAAAATGCTGAAAAACTTCTTGATAACAAAATTCATCCTACTATTATTGTTAAAGGATACAGAATTGCTGCTGAAAAAGCACAAGAAATATTGAAAGGACTGGCTATTAAGGTTGGATTTAATGATGAATATGTTTTAAGACAGATAGCAATGACTGCAATGACTGGAAAAGGTGCAGAAGATTCAAAAGAAAGCCTTTCAGACATAATTGTTAAGGCAGTTAATCAAATTCAAGAGGATGGGATTGTTGATTTGGAAAATATAAAGATTGAAAAATCTAAAGGGGAGGGAATAGGAGATACTGAATTAATATCTGGGATTGTTATTGACAAGGGAAAGATTTCTTTGGACATGCCTTCATGTGTAAAAGATGCTAGGATTGCCCTAATAGATATTCCTTTGGAATTGAAAACTCTTGAGATGAAAACAGAAGTTTCAATATCTTCTCCAGAGCAATTACAGAGATTTCTTCTTCAGGAAGAGGATTCAATAAAAGAAATTGTTAATCTGGTCAGGGAATCTACTGCAAATGTTGTTTTTTGTCAGAAGGGAGTTGATGATTTTGCAAGTTTTTTATTGAGCAGGAATGGAATTTATGCTTGTAGAAGAGTTGCAAGAAGCGATATGCAAAAGATTGCTAAAGCAACTGGTGGAAAGATTGTTAGTAATCTGAATGATTTGACACAATTTGAATTGGGTTCAGCTGAGAGTGTGGAGAATATCAAAAGAGGAGAAGATACTTTTACATATGTAAAAGGATGCAAAAATCCAAAAGCTGTTACAATTCTTATTCACGGTGGGAGTGAACATGTCATGGATGAGATTGAGAGGGCTATGAAGGATGGCTTAGGAGATGTTTCTTGTGTTTTAAAATCTGGATTAGTTGTTCCTGGAGGAGGAGCAATTGAAATGGAACTTTCCAGAAGATTGAGGAATTTCGGACAAACTCTTTCTGGAAGAGAAAGACTTGCAGTTGAAGAATTTGCAAATGCACTTGAATTTATACCAACTACTTTAGCTGAAAATGCTGGTATGGATCCTATAGATGTTTTGACAGAACTCAGGGCTAGGCATGATTCTGGAGACAAAAATGCCGGGTTGAATCTTTTTGATGGCAAAATCGGGGATGTTTTTCAGGCAAAGATTATAGAGCCTTGCACTATAAAGAGCCAGGAAATTGATTCAGCGACGGAAGTTGCCAACATGATTTTAAGGATTGATGATGTCATTGCATCTAAGTCAGACAGGAAAGGTAAGATGAATTTTGATGGGAGAAATCCTGATTATATGAATGGACTGGAGTAAGAATGGAAAACAAAATATCTCCTGATAAACAATTTCCTGTAAAAATTCTTGAAGATTTGTATATATTTGGAATTATAGGTTCAAATGAAAATAAAAGAGAAGAATTTCTAAAATTAGATTTTTTTGAAAAGATAGAACAATTAGTATCAAAAAATCCTTTAGCAAGGAAAGTCAGAGTTTCTGGCACTATTCCTGAATTTTATACATCTGCATTTGGAGATTTTATTGTTTCTCCAAGCAAAGAAAAGTATACCAAGGAGAAAAACGAAGAAATTACCCAGAAAGAATCAGAAAAACTTTTTTTAAAACTTAAAGAAACATATCAAAAAATGAATAATTATGGTAATCAAATGAAAGAGTTTGTTTATGCGAGAAAGACACATTGAAAAATTAGAGTAAATTTATATATTTTAGAAAATTCTATTTGTGATGGATATTCTTATTTGGGTTCTTGGTTTTGTTCTTCTTTTTATTGGTTCATATTTAATGTTTTTTCCAGAAAAATTCTTGAGTTATGATTCAAAATTGTTGCCAAACTTTTGGGACCATCATGGGGCGAAGGATATTGTATTGTTAAACTGGAAAAGCAGAAGACTTGTCACTTTTATTATTGGAATAATTTTTTTTATTGGGAGTATTGTTGTTTTTTTGACTATTTATCTTAACAGTCAGGCAAAACTGGCGTAAAGCACACAGGCAAGAATTATCACTGATGCAATTATGTTTCTTGTGTTTATTTTTTCTTTAAGGAAAATTCTTGCGAACAAGTAGATAAATATTGGACCCAACATTAAAATAAGAGTTGTTGAAATTATTCCAATTTTTAAATATCCATAATATGTAGCAACCCTATAAACAACCCAGATTGCCCCTATTAAAAGCATCTTTAATTTTATTTTGTTTTCTACGTTTGATAATTTTGGACGAAAAATTATGTAGCTCAAAATTAGAATTCCAGCACATCTTAGGAAATAAAATGCTACAGGAGAATACAAATCAAGAATTAATCTGGAGATTATAAGTTCAAGTGCAAAGAAAAAACTTCCAACTATTGCAGCTAAAAAATATTTATTTAACTGCAGATGTTCTCTTTTTACATGTGAAACTATAAGGGCAAGTCCTGCAATCAGAGCAGGGATGATAACCTTTGCATTATTTTCATATAGTCCTTGCACGAAAAAACTAAATATAATTGCAAGAAGAATTGTAAACAGAGGCTCTAGCATTTTTGCTGGTTCTAAATTGCTTACTTTTTCTCCTTTCATAGAATAAAAAGTAAAGAGATTGGCAATAATTGAGGTTATTATCACTGCTGCAAAAATTAATACGTTCTTTAATTCAAATGCTTGCAGATTAATTTTCCAGAAAAAATAAAGAAGAGGGAGCATTACAAGAACTATTGCCAAGAATTCTAGAGTTTGGTATTTTTTAACATTCATGCCCTTTTTCTTGAGCATCTCTCTTTCAAAGACAGTTCCACCTGCCAATGCAATTGCTCCTAGAATCGGGAAATATATCATCTCTTTTACCTTATATTAAATCAAGCAAACTCCTATTAAAAAGCTTGTTAAAAAGTTAATTTCGAGATAACTTTATGTGGTAAACCTCTTATTTTAATTCTTTCCTTTAAGCTTCCTAAACATCCTTTGTTCCACCAATTATTCCAATTATATCCCCCAATAAGAAATATTTTTTTATTTCCAGACATCTCTTGAAAATAATCTAACATTTTATCATAACTAATTTCAAAAGGTGTTGAACATCCCTCTCCTGTTTTTATTAAAAAAAGATTTGTTAAATCTGATTCTGTTTCATATTTCCGGAGTGTCTTTGTTAGTTCAGATGCTTCTTCAAGTATTATCTTTGGACCAGCATATTTAATTATAAATTCTTTTATTCTATCTATTTTCTCCTTCATTTCTTCTGCTTTTTTAACATTGTTATACTCTAGAAAATAAGGATGTACTGCTATGATTAGATTGTTATTTAGGACAGGTTTTCCGTTTAGTGAATAAAGTCCTTCTTTAATTTGTCTTAATTCCATTGTCTCTTTAAAAACGACCTATTTAAAAATCTTGTGAAACCCTTGAACCTTAGGAAATATAATTATCAACTAAACTCATAAAATTGTTAAACTATTAATCAATTTATTAATAATCAATAACTTTTATAAACAGTAAATATTCCTTAGTTATAAGGACGCATAGGCTAATGGCAGACCCTCTCGTTTACAC
>CAYNWY010000037.1:0-7803 GCA_964401065.1 Candidatus Woesearchaeota archaeon | reverse complement strand
CTGTAAACCAGATAATCTTTTAAATGAAGATACTTTGAGAAACTTATGGAAAAAGAAAGCTCTCTCGTAAAAAAAGCATTAATAACTGGTTTAACAGAGCAACCAACAGGGCAAAAAGCATTAATAACTGGTTTAACAGGGCAAGATGGTTCTTACCTCGCAGAGTTTCTGCTTAAAAAAGGATATGAAGTTTATGGTATGCATAGAAGAACAAGTATGGATGTTTTTGAAAGAATAGGGGATTTAAGAAAAAGAATAAATTTAGTAGAAGGAGATGTTACAGATATGGGTTCTATATTAAGAATAATACGAGAAATCCAACCAAACGAAATATATAATCTTGCAGGACAATCTTTTGTTCCTGATTCTTGGACACAATCTATTTCTACTCTTAATATCAATGCAGGAGGGGTCTTGAACATATTGGAAACAATAAAAAATGTAAATCCAAAAATAAGATTTTATCAAGCATCAACATCTGAAATGTTTGGGGAAGTTCGTGAAACCCCTCAAACTGAAAATACTCCTTTTAATCCCAAAAGTCCATATGCCAGCGCAAAACTCTGTGCTTACAATCTTACAAAAAATTTTAGAGAAGGATATAATCTTTTTGCATGCAATGGAATATTATTTAATCATGAATCTCCAAAAAGAGGGAAACAATTCATTACAAGAAAAGTTAGTCATTCTATTGCAAAGATAAAATTAGGTTATCAAAATCATTTTGAAGTTGGAAATCTTGATGCAAAAAGAGATTGGGGATATGCAGGAGATTATGTTGAAGCTATGTGGCTTATATTACAGCAAGAAAAACCACAGGATTATGTGATAGGAACAGGAAAATCTCATTCTGTAAGAGAACTTATAGAAGAGTCATTTAAAGCTGCTGAAATGCCTATTGTATGGGAAGGGAAGGGATTAGAAGAAGTTGCAAGATCAAATGGAAAAATTGTAGTTAAAGTTAATCCAAAATTTTACAGGCCTGCAGAAGTAGAGTATTTACTAGCAGACCCTTCAAAAGCAAAAAAAGAACTTGGATGGCAAGCAAAAACTTCTTTCAAAGAGCTTGTGAATATGATGATTAAATCTGATATTGAACAACTAAGAAAAGAGGGTTTAAGAGAATCTGACAAATCTAAATTAGATATTAACCATAAATAAAGTTTAATCTTCCATTCTCTTTAATATGTCTCCAAACGCAGGTCTTGTAATAAATACTCCAATACTTATTCCTATTATCGTTGTTATTGCAAATCCTTTTAGAAGTCCTCCCCCTGCCCACATAAGAGGTAAAAGTGAAACTAATACAGTAAAATAAGCACCCATAATTATTGCAAAAGCATTTTTAATCTTTTGTTTTAAACTCTGCGAAGATTTATGTAATGATTCATCCAAAATAACTATTTGGTCATCAAAACCTGTACCAATTGATGCTAAAATTCCTGCAATGCTTGCTAAGTCTAAATTCCAATCAATTATAGCTGCAATTCCCAAAATAATAAGTATTTCTGCAAGACTTATTAAAATTACTGTAAGAGACTGTTTTAATTTTTTATATCTAATAAAGATTAATATTGATGCTGAGATTAAAGCTGCAATTCCTGCAATTATTATATATTTTACAAAATTTTGCCCTAAAAGAGGAGAAATTGTATCTAACTTAGCGATTTCTAATTTGTAAGGAAGACTTCCTGTTATAAGAATAGTTTGAAGTTTATGCATATTTTCTTCTGCTGCTTTATATGCATCGTCCTGAGTTTCTCCAGTGCCTGAACCTGAAACTGCTATTTGAGTTGTAACTTGTCCTTTAAGATCTCTACTTATCAAAAGAGTATCTACAAGTTCATCATCAACATACAATTCCAATGGTTTTGAAAGATATTCTGGATTTGTTGCATTCACATCTATTGTATTAGTTATATCCGCGTGTCTTTTCGCAGCATCCTCACTTAAATAAATTGTAAATATAAATTTGCAATAATAACTTCTCCCAGAAGAATCTTGTTGACAAGTTTCTATTCTTGCACAAGTTGCATCATTTCTGCACACAGAAGCAACATCTCTATCTCCTCCAATAAAAACAGTATCATTTCCAATCTTCGCTTCAAATTTCCCTTGACTTTCTATCATAGATCTTAAATCTTTAGGAGTTGCTCCTGCAATTTCTATAAGCATAAAACGATTTCCTGATAAATCTGATATGGCTTTAACATTTATGTCTAAAAGCCCATACACATTCAATCTATTTTTTGTTATAGAAACTAAGTCATTTATTTCATCTGAAGAAAGTTCTTTTCCTTCTGCTTGAACCAAGGCTCTTGCACCCCCTGATAAATCCAATCCAGTTTTTATGCTAGTTTTAGGAATATTAGAAACAGTTATATTCGGGGCGTTATTTGAGTATAAAATTATATCTGAATCTTTTGTTGTAATAATTGTCTTCACTGCTTTTTCAGAGGGAAATTTCTCCTCAATATAATTTGAAAAATCAGCAATGTTTGCTATAGATTTACCATCTATGGCCGTTATTATTTGCCCTTGCCTTAAACCAGCTTCAAATGAAGAGGAATTTTGTTCAACGCTGACTATTAAAACTCCTTTTTGAAAAAGAGTAAAACCATAAGGAGATACAAAAATTGAAAGAAGGGATATTAATAATATTATAATAAAAAGCCAGATTCGAAAGCTTAATTTTTTCATCTGCAAATTCCCCCTACCGAAGCTGAAAAAATTTCCTGTTTTTTCATCCTGATTTCTCCTTTGAGATAACATACCATTTAATTATTGAAACATTAGTTACCCAAGTATTGAAAATATCAAAAACTAGTCCAATTATAAGAATTGTAAATATTTGATCAAGAGTTGATGAAAAAGATTTAACAAATAAAAGAGCTACAAATACTGCTATTAAAGAGACGAGACTCATTGTAACCCCTGTTTTAAATGAACTCAACAATTTTTGATTTAATGTAGTTTCATCATGTCTTCTCAAAACTCTATTTGTAAGAAGAATGTCTGTATCTACAGAATAACCTATTAGCATGAGCAAGGCGATTATCCCTGCGCTTGACATTTTAATTCCCAACAAATTTACAGTTACGAGAGTCATAAATATATCTGCAAATGCAGATAAAACTACAGCACAAGATGGAATAAATGTCCTAAAAAGTATAAAAACAACTATTGCCATAAAAACAAAAGCAACTAGAATGGCAATTAAAAGCTGGTTATAAAATGATTTACCGAGAGAGGCATTTGTAGATTCAAAACTGCTATTTTCTCCTTCAATTAATTCATAACCTAAATAATCTTCCAAAAACGCCTTTACATCTTCTGCATTAGCGGTTGTTTCTACAACTGTAGCAATTTGTTCTCCTGTTACGAAATTAGAAATTTTTCTAATATTAACTTCTCCAAATTTATCTATTAAGGCATTTTTTAAAGAAGGTGTATCTAAATTACCGTTTATTGTTACAGAAGTTCCACCTTTAAGTGAAATATCTTTCAAGAAAAAATCATGATGTTGTGAATAAAATATCCCCATGTAAACAAAAGAAAAAAGAAGCAGAGCTATAGGAATTAATAATAAAGTTTTATAGTGCTTGTCATGCCAGTTTTTCTTGTTTATCTCTTGATTTTGTTGTTCTTCCATTTTATTGTAAAATGCGCCAGCCGGGAATCGGACCCGGATCAACTGGTTACCTCAGATACTTTCTTGGAGGCCAGTTATTCTACCATTAAACCACCGGCGCATTTAAATTAATTATCTGATGTTGGTTTTAAAGGTTTTTGTTATTCTAAAACGCGCTCGAAAGGATTTGAACCTTCGACCTTCGGCTTAGGATGCCACTGCTCTATCCGGGCTGAGCTACGAGCGCATAATCTAAATGCGGGATACAGGATTCGGACCTGCGCAGGCACTAAGCCACAAGAGCCTTAATCTTGCCTATTTGACCACTCTAGCAACCCCGCATAAAAAATCAAGAAATCTTACATATAAAAAGGTTTATAAATTAAAAAGATGAAATAATTTCGAGACGGCCATAGTAGGTTGGTTCCACCTGTTCTGATTCCCAACACAGAAGTTAAGCTTCCTACGCCGGATGTTGTAGTGGCCGACAAGCTGCGAAGCGTTGGTGCTGTCTCTTCATTTTCATTAAGTATTCTTTCAATATATTCAACTTCTTTTTTCCAAGATTATATCCATGAACTATAACTGATTTTTCAAATAAACCTAACTTATAAAATTGTTCCAAATTTTGTTTATTTTTAGGCAAATAGATTTTCCACATGTAGCCAGTATATTGATTATATTTGCACAACCTAAATCCTAAACCAAACTCCTTTAGCAACTTTACTATTTGCTTAATAATTTTCTCACTCTTTAAATCTCCCATAATTCTCCCCCTATAAGAAATTGACCCCTCATCTTCAAAAAAAGATTTGAGAAATTCTAATTTAATTTCTTCTTTAGCATTCATTATTCCTCTTGGAATAACAATCTTATCGTTGGCTGTAGAATAAGAAACAAAATATTTTTTCAAATCTTCAAAAACTAATTTAGAATTAAAAGTTATTTTATAATAATTAAAGTTATTTTTGCTCCTAAAAATTTCTAAAGAAGATGGGAGAATTCCATAAATCTTCTTTATATCTAATGCAAATTGGTCGATTAAATCTTTAGAAGCATTAATATATCTAATAACATAATGGTATTCAGATTCAAACAAAGTCCCATCAAAAAGCAGATGTCCAATAATTCTAACCTTTGTAGATGTTAGATAAGATAATTGGCTTTTTATCCTTTTTGTAATTCCATTCACTTCTCTATTATATCTTTTCTCTCCCCTTTTATCAAATTTAACATCTTTTGTTTTTGAATAAGCAAATTTGTTTGATCTATTCACTAAAACGGCAATTTCTCTATATGAATAACCCTTTTTCCTTAATTCTCTTGCCTTCTTGATAATCATATTCTTATTAGGAACCTAAACCTTATAAATCTTTCGGCTCCTAAAAGTTTATAAAGGATATTAAATTTATCTTTATATGCAGCTTCAAAAAAGGTTGTCTAGGAAATATAAAGGTAAAGAGTATCACAAATATATCTTAGTTATCCCTATTCAAGAGATTAAAAAAAGTGGATTTAAAGAAGGACAAAAATTAAAAATTGAAACAAAAGAAGGTGAAATTAGAATAAGAAAGTAAAAACCAATATATCTGAGATAACTAATACGAAAAAAATTCTTTTATATTCTTTAAAATATTCTTCTTATTCTGGATTGTGAAGTGAAAGAAATCCCAAGTATGGTGAGGATTTTCTGCTTTCCCCGAGTTTCCAGGAACAAGAACATCAAAATAAGAATAGAAGTTAATTGTCTTGTTCTTATTCAATTTTCTTGAATTAAGCTTTTTCAGAAATTCTGAACCATAAAATAATTCTTTTAATCCATTTCTCTCTTTAGAATAAAAGATAGGAACATAGCTTCCCTTAAAAGGAGAGCAAATTGTAGCTAATTTATCAACTTTATTTGGAGAGACAAATTTTGTGTAATATGCACCAATAATTCCTCCTGCACTAACCCCAATTAAATTTACTTTCTCGTCTTTCTTAGTCTTGGAAATTATAAAATCATCTAATTCTTCAGCAATTTCCTCTAAAGGCTGTTTTAATCCAGAATTATACTCAAAACAAAGTACCTTGTAATTATCTAATACTTTCTGCGTTGTTTCAGAATCTTTATTAGAACCTGCGAGTCCATAAATAAAAACTACTTTTTTCATAAACAAATTTAGAAGACTAATTAGTTAAATCTTATGATTTTTTGAACTTTGCAATCAATTCAATATGATCCTCTTGTCCTAAGAAAATTGCTCTGCAGCAAAATCTTTCAAGACCCAATTCATCAAGAACTTTCTTTGAATTTTCTCCTTGAGCTACTCGTTTCTTATACTCCTCCCATAAATGCCCTATTGGCTTCCCACACGAAAAACACCTAACCGGAATTATAATTTTTGTCTCCTAGTGAATTATTGACTTTATATCTATAGGGATAACTTATATGAGAGATAAAGTTAAAATCACTTAATAGTTTCAATTCTGAGTAAATTTTGTTCTTATTTAAAGCTTTCGATAATTCTTTTGCCGTTTTTTCTGGATTATCTTTAATAAAATCTATAATCTGCTTATACTCTTTTGGTATGGGCTCTTTTCCTGTAAAGAGAAAATTTGCTTTGTTTATCTTATCTGAGTGTTTCATATAAGGAAAAATATAATTCATAAAAACACTTATGTTATAAGTTATCAAGCAACAACCATCATATTTATCATATAAGTTCATCCTCTTCAAGAATTTTTGATATATTTTTACAAATTCCTTATTTTTACAAGCTAATCTAAATGATTTATTATAAAGAGATACATTTCCTTCTGCGTCAAAAAGTCCTGCAAAAAAAGGTTTATTATTTACTGTTTCTAGAAATTCGTTTAAGTTTTTTTGAAGATAAATAAAAAAAGATGCTAAGATCCCATTGCCCGAATGCGTTGATAAGACCCATCCTTTTTTATCTGTTTTCAGAATAAATTTTTTGTTATACTTTATGTTTGGTTCTTTTATTAACTTAGACATATAAAGTATTTTCTCTATTTTCTGATGATGTTTTGTTAGAAAGTGCTCTGTAAATTTAATTATCTCTTTATTTTGATTACATATCCCAAATCTCTTTCCACCAGCTCTATCTCCACACCATAGCCCAAAGAAGTAAATAAATTCATTATCTAAAATAAATTCTTTAGGAATAATTACTTCAAATTTCTTAATACCTTGTTTTGTAAAATTATTGTATCTAATCTTAATTATATCCTTCTCAATAGAAAAAGAAGATTTTCTAAACCCCGAGTTTAACAAATGAAAATAACTTTTAAACCACTTTTCAAAATTTATTCTATTATTGAAGATAATTTCTGATATTTTTGGAATTGCATCCTTTAATAAGATTAAATTATCTTTCCTTATCTTTCTTCCATAATTCAAAGAATTCTTAATTTGATCTTCTTTTAAAAATTTGGAAAGTGTATTCTCTTCTATTTCTTGGGAAGATATCAAATTAAGTTTTGATAATTTATTTAATAATTCCTTGGGAATAGAATTAAAATAAAAATTTTTGTATCCTCTTACCGAAGAGGCTGGAATCTTTAATATTTCTCCTGCCTTAATTGAACCTTTATATGTTTTTATTAGTTTAACAAATAATAATTTTTGAAATTGGGGTTTTAGCTTTATCATCAATTCGTTTTTCATAATAAAAACAAAGACTTTAACTTTATATACTTTACTTTTTGAGATAATCTTATGTGTATAATCATTTATTTAGAAAAAATTTGAGTAATTTAAAGGCATTTAGCAAAGTGTATAAACTATTTTCACAAAACTTTTTATAAACCAAATTAAATAAAAAGGGTTATAAGGGATTACACAAAAATTTAAAAACTAATTTTTATTAAGAAAAGAATTAAATTAAAAAAAGAGAAGATGACAAAGAAATGTATTTATTGTAAAACTGAAATAGATGATGATAGGTCCCTTGATGTTTGCAACAAATGCGGAGTAGGAGTTTGGGGAGGAAAGATGTTTAATGCAATCCTTCAAAATATGGAAAATGTAAAGGATAGAGGAGATTTGTGCAATTCAAATATTTCATCGAATGAACCTCCTTCAAAATTGGGAAATTCAAGAATCAGTTTTATGTACAGTATCTCCGAATGAGGTTTAGTATTTAATAGTTACTCCATAAAACTTAAAT
>CAYNWY010000036.1:0-7884 GCA_964401065.1 Candidatus Woesearchaeota archaeon | reverse complement strand
CTTTAAAAATCTTTGTAAAAAGGAATCTTTCCCCCAATTTCTTGGGGGAAAAATAAAAAATAAAAAATAAATTAATCTAAATTAGAATTTTATCTCCAAACTTCTATTCCCAAATCAGTCATTTCTTTTGACGGAGATGAGGAATAATTTTCTTCGATATCTTTTCCAAGCACATAAGGAGATTTAACTCCAGTCATTATTGTAATAACCCTAACTCTTCCAGCGAACTCTTTGCTGATTCTCGCTCCAATAATAACTTGTGCTTCAGGACCTAAGTTTTCTGAAACTGTTCTTCCGATAAGATCAAACTCTTCTAATTTCAAGTCAGGTCCACAAGTTACATGAATCAATGCACCGCTAGCACCTCTGTAGTCCACATCAAGTAGAGGATGAGTAAGGGCTTGCCTGACTGCTTCATTAACCTTGTCCTGAGAGTCGCTTTCACCAATGCCTATAACTGAAACTCCACCATTCTTCATAATTGCAGAAACATCAGCATAATCCAAGTTAATTAAACTAGGAAGAGTGATTGTCTCAACAATACCTTTAATCATGGTAGATACAAGCTCATTTGCAACTGCAAATGCCTGTTCAATAGGTAATTGTCCTGCGATATCAACGAGTCTGTTATTATCTAATACTATACAAGTATCAGTAACTTCTCTCAATTCTTGCAATCCAAATTCTGCTTTGTCAACTCTTGCTTTTTCAGATTCAAAAGGCATTGTTACAACACCAATTACAACTGCGCCTGTTTCCTTAGCAATTTGAGCGACAACCGGAGCTGCACCAGTTCCTGTTCCACCACCCATTCCTGCCAATACGAAAACCATATCTGCACTTCCTACTGCTCTCTTCAATTCAGATAAAGCTTCCTTAGCTGCTTCTCTACCAATCTTTGGCTTTCCACCAGCACCAAGTCCTCTAGTTAATTCCTTACCAATAAGGATTTTCTCATCAGATTTGGTAACACTAAGATGAAGTGCATCTGTATTACAAGCATAAATTGTAGCACCATTGATACCTTTGTTAAAAAGCCAGGTTACTGCATTGCTTCCCATACCACCACATCCCATAACTTTTATGTTTGCCTTTCCAGCTTTCAATTCGTCGAAGTTAATACTATGGGTAGCAGTATTTGCGATTGCTTCTTTTGCGAAATCTAACACCATTTTTTTACCTCCTTGTACCTCTGTAAAGATTCTGTTATACAGAATTTAATAATTCAATATGTTATTTGTTTATAAAAATTGTGGAACTGCAAAGTAAGTATATTTAACTATAGATTAGGGAATTTTGATAAAAAATTTAGTGAATTTTACTAAAAATCATTAAGAAAAACAAGCATATTTTGAATTAAACAAATTTTTAAATAATAAGATGACTAATATTAAGTATGCAAACAGAGCCTATTTATATCAAAAGTGCTAAAGTAATAGTCCTAGAAAAATTAATTGATTTCTACAAAGGAAATTTTTATGGAAATACAATAAAAATAAAAGAAATGGAAAAGATAGGGCACCCTTTCTCTTTTAAATCAAATGAAAATATAAATAATCCTAAGAAGATGCAAGATAAATTAGAAAAAACTTTTCAAAATCAAATAAATCCTGCTTCTCTGATAGGTTCTTTGGTAGATTATCTAAATTTAGCAGGAGTAGACATGGTTCTTGCAAGAAGAGAGGACAATAAAATCCAATACTTAGGGATAACTTATGAAAATCCAATAAATTTAGAACCTAATAAGAGTATTCTTCACTGTCAATTTTATCTTATAAAAGATAACTTGCAATTAGAAACATATTTCAGAAAGATTTTTCCAACCTCTGAATCTTCATCCACCCACTCTCCAACTTCTGATTGGACATCTCAACTACCAACTTCAAGAATTCATCATCCACAAGAATTTTCCTATTTTTTATTATAGGAAATTCTAATCTATCACTAGTATTCAACTCTAAAAAGATATTCTTCTCGCAGGTAAGTATGCTGCTTCTCTTAAATCCAATATATTTTGCTTTTTCAAGCATCTCTGTGGCATTTTTCAGCTCTCTGCAAGCAATATGAATTATTGGAGGCTCAAGTTTGAATTTTATACTTTTCTTTAATTTTATAAGCTCATTTAAAGCTTTCTTCAACTCTTTAAAAGAAATTTCGTCATGCCAAACTTTTAGAAATAAATCATTTTCTTTCTTCTCCTGTTGAATCATTAAAATAACTCTGCCAGAACAACTGCTTGTTGTATAAAAATCTTGCAAAGAATTTATCCTCTTACAGAGATTTATTATTTTCCTATCCCATTTTCCTATTGAAGATTTATCTAATTTAGATAAAACTGCTGTTTTTCTCTGAAGAAACCTGTCTCGTGGCATAAAACTTAAATATCCTGATAGTATTTTAAAGTTATGGAAAAACCTATTATCGCTACAACATTATCTGGTTTATTTATAAAAAAAGAACCCTGGGAAAAAGCGCATATTCTTTGGTATAATGAAAGAGAAATGGAACTAAAAGAAAAAGGAAAAGATATTTCTGCTATAATAGAATGGAGGAACTTATTACAAAAAGATCCAGATGAAGAGAAGAAAAGATATTTTGATTTTGTTGATAAAGTGATGAAAGAACTTTATCCTTATTTATCAGAAGAGGAAAGAACTAAAAAAGCACGTGAGTCGTTTTTTGATGCTACACTTAAATATATCAAACAAAACCCAAATGTTCTTAATAAAGGGGTTATAAGATATTTCAAATCAATTAAGGATAAGATAAACCTGGCTCTAATAACTACAAATATTCAATCAGCTTTAGAAAAAATCTTAAAAGCCAGTAGATTAGAGAAGTTATTTGATTTAATTGAAACCTCCACCCCTGAAGAAAAAGACATTAAAGAAATTGTATTTGATAGATTTATCAAAAAATATGATAAACCCCTAATTTATATTGGTAGTGATAAAAAAGATAGTTTTGTTTATTGCAATAAAAATAATATTCCTTGTATTTTTGCTAATTTTGAAAATAAAGAAGAAATCATAGGTGTAGAATCAGCACATAATCTTAAAGAATTAAAAGAAAAATTGTCTAAATTGATTTAAATCAGCTAATTATATCTTCTCAGCTTTCTTAAATTCTTTTCTTATACACTTATCCAACATCCTAGGATGTTTTCTACAAAAATATTCTATCTCGCTAGAAGACCTATGGGCAGAATCATAATCTTCTCCAAGACTCATTAAATTTCTTTCATGCAATTCATGTAAAAGAACAAACTTTCTCTCGACTGAAGATAAATCATCATCAATCCACACTTCATCTTTGGGGATAAAACTATAAACTCTATTATGTCCTCCCTCAGTAAAATCCAAGAAAAATAAATCTCTTACCAATTCTCCCTTGACAATCCAAATCTTTATTTTTTTGCTGCTGTATTTTTCTAGCAGGATATTATAAACAGTAGAGATTACATTTCCTTTACTCTTCTTTATTTTTAATTCTTTTTTCATTAATTTAGACTTAGCTCTTTCTCTTTTTTCTGCTCTATCTGCTGCTTTCACAGCAACTTTATGGCTAATTCCTTTTGCCATCAATCTATTCATTATTAACATGCTATCAATAAAATATTTCTCTTCTCCTGGATTTCTTTCTCTATCAATCCAAAATTCATTTTTTGGTATAAATTTAAACTTGTAATACTGCCCATAATTTGTAAATTCTTCATCAATATTATTTCTTATGTACTTGCCGTCAACAATCCAAACTTTAAATCCAGATATTTTTGAGAGCTCTTTTATGTACGCTTTCTTTATGTTTTTCTTTTCTTTCACATCAATCACCTCTTCACTCTTTTTCCAATATTTCACACCTTATATTATTTTCTTCGCACAATTCCTTAAATTCTTGAGCATCTTCGCTTGTTCCAACAATAGAACCGTAATGCATGGGAATTGCAATTGTTGGTTTTATCAACTTTGCTGCTTCTGCTGCTTCTTCCACATTCATTGTAAACCTTCCTCCTATAGGGAGAAGTGCAATAAATTCTTTACCTTGTTGTTTATATCCAGTAAGTTTTTGCATTTCTGGAATCAAATCTGTATCCCCAGCATGATATATTATAAGATTATTTATTTTCAAAAGATAACCCACCCAATTTTCATCAATTGGATGAAAATGCTTATCTGTATTGTAAGCGGGAAACGCAGATATTTTTACATCGCCAATATCTAATTCTTTTCCTGGTTCAATAATTTCTATTTTTATTGGAACATCAAATCTGGTAATTTTGCTTTGAGAATCTGCAGTTAAAACTATCTTCGTGCCTTCCTTCACAATTTTTTGAATATCTGCTACGCTACAATGATCATAATGGCTATGAGTTATAAGAATTATATCGGCTTTTTCCATAGTTTCCTTAATGTTATATGGATCTATGTAAATTTTTCTTGAATTTTTAATAAAAAATCCAGAATGCCCAAGCCATTTCAATTCTACTTCTCCTATTCTCATTATATTAAACAAATAAAGACATTTTTTAAAGATTGTTGCTGAAAGATTAAGCAAAAAACCTCCTCAAAAATAAGCTGTAAAAAAGAAAAGGAACTCCCCTATTAATATTAATTAGAAAATGGAAGTTCCAGTGATCTCCTGAACTATTAAAAAAAGTTCAAGAGAAGTATTATTTAAGTATTAAAAATCATCATCACCAGAGCTAATATCCTCATCAGATTCTTCATCAGGATTTATTACATCTTCCTCGTCTTCTGGAAATTGCTCTTCTTCTTTTTTAGGCATTGTCATACCTCCAAATTTAAGTAAAATCATCTTTCTTCCAATATTTTTAAATCTATCGATACACTAAAAAATAGATAAAAAAATGTGGAAAAGCTTAAAAAAGCATGACATTTGAAGAAGATACTTAAAATGGCAAACGTTTATGTTGACGCACTAAGAAGTTCAAAAACTAGTGATACAAAAACTATTCTTTCTCCGAAGAGACAAATTGTAAAAGATCAAAAAGAAAGATGCTACATGTGTGAAAAATCTTTAGGAAATGAAATGTGTTACTTTGCTGAAATTCAGGGTCCTGATATGAACACTGGAATACAATCAAAAAGTATGAGGGCCATTTGTGCTACGTGCTCTTTTAGTTTGGGAAAAGAGCCTGTTAAACAAGTAAAAAAAGCGAGAGACTTAACAAAGGAAAAAGCAAAAGAGAAAAAAGAAGAAGAGGAAGAAGCAAATTTATTTAAGGAACTAAAACTCAAGCATAATACCAAAGACGAAATGTATGATCAATGGAATTAAGGATTTAATCTTGTCATATTTCTAGGAAATCCTATTGCATCCTTAATATCTTCTACTCCACAAATCCATTTAATTACCCTCTCAGTTCCCATTCCAAAGCCAGCATGAGGGATGCTTCCATATCTTCTAGTATCTAAATAATATCCATAATCTTCAATTTTCTCTCCTTTGCTTTCTAAGGTCTTAGTTAATTCTTTTATATCTGTGTCTCTCTCACTTCCACCAATAATTTCATGATTTCCTTCTGGAGCGAGCATATCAAAACAAACAGCAACCTTAGAATTTTTTGGATCACGAGGTTTGTAAAAAGCCATTATCTCCTTTGGATAGTGTGTAACAAAAATAGGAGTATCATAATCCTCCATCAATTTTTCTTCTTCAACAGTCCTCAAATCTTTACCCCATTTAATTTTAATTTTCTTTTTCTTATCTAATATTTCAAGAGCTTCATCATATGTTATTCTTGGAAATTTTTTCTTTAATATTGGCTCTAATTTTTTAATATCTCTTCCAAGGATTTCTAATTCAAGTTTATTATCTTCAAGAACTCTCTTAAAAATATGTTTAATTAACCCTTCAGCATATTCCATTAATTCATCAAGATTTATCCAAGCAACTTCCATCTCATGCATCCAAAATTCAGCCAAATGACGAGAAGTTTTAGATTTTTCAGCCCTAAATGTAGGTGCTATAGTATAAATTTTCTCTAAAGCAAACATTGCTGCTTCTGCATATAATTGCCAAGTCTGAGTCAAATATGCCTTCTTACCAAAATAATTTAATTCGAATAAAGTTGGTCCTTCTTCAGCACCACCAGGGATTATAACTGGGGATTGAAATTCATAAAATCCTAAATTATGATAATATTCATGAATTGCATTGAAAACAGTACTCCTTATTTTTAATATCGCAGTCATTTTCCTGCTTCTCAACCATAAATGCCTTCTATCTCCAAGAAGTTCTTCATTCAAATCTTTATTTATTGGAAAATCCTCTGCAATCTGAATTATATTGATTTTCTTAACCCGAATTTCAAAACCAGTTGGAGCCCTTTTATCTTCTTTTATCTCTCCAATTATCTCAACTGAACTTTCAATCTTTATCTTATCAATTTCATTCCATTGCTTTTCAAAATTCTTTCTCTCTAAAACACACTGAATTATATTGGAACTATCTCTCAGAACAATGAATTTCATAGCATTACTTCCTCTTTCTCTGTAAACCCATCCACGAACTGCTACTTCTCCTTTCTTTTTTTTAATAGCTTCTTGTATTGAGATGAATTTTTGAAGTTTCATAAAACAGAATAGAAAACAGAGTTTAATAAATTTTGTCCTCAATCTTTATATATTCATTATTCAACCAAAATTAATGGTTTTTACTATAACTCACAAAGACAAAAAAACAAACGCAAGAATAGGTATTCTGCAGACAAAGAAAGGAAAAGTAGAAACCCCTTTTTTCATGCCAGTTGCAACAAGAGGAAGTGTCAAAACACTTACATCTGAAGAACTCAAAGAAATGAAAGTACCAGCGGTAATTTCAAATGCATTAATTCTCTATTTACGGTCTGGTTCTGAGATAACAAATAAATTTGGAGGGATTGGAAAATTCATGAATTACAAAGGAATTAACTTTACTGATTCCGGAGGTTTTCAGATGTATTCTAAAAGCATTTACTTAAAATCAAATGAAGAGGGTGTGTGCTTCAAAAATCCTCTCAATGGGAAAAAAATATTTATGACTCCTGAAAAAAACATAAAAATACAATTAGATATTAATGGGGAGGTTGCAATGTGTTTAGATTCTATGCCAATGTATGAATATTCTAAAAAAGAAATTGAAGATGCAGTTAAAAAAACAACTTCCTGGGCAAAAAGATGTAAAATCCATAATGATTCACTTCAAAAAACAATTTCAAAAAATAAAAGACAACTTCTATTCGGTATAATCCAAGGAGGAATTTATCCTGATTTAAGAGAAAAATCAGCAAATGAACTTCTAAAATTAGACTTTGATGGATATTCAATCGGAGGATTTGGTCTAGGAGAAACAATTGAAGAGGAATTCAAAATAGTTCACCAAGTAAAAAAACTTCTTCCTGAAAATAAACCAATCTATCTGATGGGAATTGGAAATCCAGTTGAAATATTAAAAGGAATATCCATGGGTGTGGATATTTTTGATTCGCGAATGCCAACTCAAAACGCCAGGCGTGGAACACTTTTCACCTCAGAAGGTAAATTAAGAATATTAAGAGAAGATTGTAAATTTGACAAATCTCCAATAGACAAAAATTGTAAATGTTTTGTCTGCAAGAATTACAGCAGAGCTTTCATAAGATACCAACTTCTGCATGATGAATTTACAGGTAAGAAACTTGCGACTTATCATAACATCTATTTTCTTACAAAGCTAATTGAAAAAGCAAAAGAAAAAATCAAGCAAGGTAAATTTCAAGAATTTCTAAAAGAAGTTGAGGAAAAGTATAAAGAGAAATAAGTTATCCAGTAAAATCATATCATTTAATTTTTGGTGATTGACCAGAAAACGGACCAAAAAGGCTTAAATAACAGCTAAACTACG
>CAYNWY010000035.1:7319-8063 GCA_964401065.1 Candidatus Woesearchaeota archaeon | reverse complement strand
TGGAATATTTTTAAGAAAAATAAAAAAATGTTAAGTTTGATATTGGGCTTAACACCTTAATTAAATTTAAATAACCTCTTTTTTTATTAGTAAAAGAGATAAAATGAGAAATATAGAATCAAAAAAAGAAATAGCAAAAAGGCAAAGAAAAAACCAGATAATAATAGGAGGAATTCTGATATTAATAATGGTTGGGAGCACGTTCGGTATAATTGTTGACTCTTTTGGGAACAAGTCAAATGCCAACAAGGTGGAATACAATGGGTATCAGTTTGTTGGAGAAAATGATTTTTGGAAAACAACCCTAGGAGATTATGAATTCATGTTTAGGTACAATCCAACCCAAGTTGAAAAAATTGATACTGATATTAGATATTTAAATAGCTACTATGGACTTCCTTTATATATCTCTTCGGAAGATTATGTTGCTGAAGTTGAGATTTATAGAAACCTTCAGAATATAGTTGAGAGATTCCAGGGGGCGTGCATTAGTGAAGAAAATTGCCAAGAAAATCAGCCTGTAAAAGATTGTTCCAATAATTTCATAATAATAAAAAAGGCTAATGAGAGTAAAATCTATCAGGATGAAAATTGTGTTTTTATAGAAGGAAAACAAGAAAATTTAACTCAGATAACTGACGAATTTTTATTTAAGATACTTGACATAGAGAAGTGAACAATATCATAATATTAAATGATTAATATTGTCCACTCTACTATGCTCAGAAACAAGTATCTTCGCAT
>CAYNWY010000035.1:0-7219 GCA_964401065.1 Candidatus Woesearchaeota archaeon | reverse complement strand
AGAGAAATGATGATTCATTTAATGCTCAGAAACAAGTATCTTCGCATAGAGAAATGATGATTCATTTAATGCTCAGAAACAAGTATCTTCGCATAGAGAAATAAATTTATAAACCAAAAAAGAGATAAAAAATAATGGAAGGAAAAGAAAAGGGAATTAAAAAAGAAGAAGCCGTTAAAGAAGGTGAGAGTAAAAAGACCCTTGCTAAAAAACAAAATAAAACATTAGGAAATATCTTAGTTTTCATAGGTGTTTTTTTGCTGGTATTTGCAATTGCATTTGTTATAGTGGGCGTTAAAAACAAACCAAGTTACAATGGAGTAACATTCAATGTTATAAAAGAAGGGGAATTAACCTTCTACCAAACTGCTTTCAATGTAGCATACAAAGGAAAGCCCGCAACATATAATATTTATTTGAGAAATAATCCAAAAGAACTTGCAAAAGAAGTTCCTTTCAATGGGGAGCTAAACTTAAAAAATATTCTTGTTCTTAATACAACCACAGAGAATCTATTTTGTGATGGAGATTGGAACTTAGCTATAGGAAATTTACAAAATCTGGGAATATTTAACATTAAGATTATGAGAGATGAAAATGCTAGTTGCAGCTCTGGAGGAGAATATATGTTTGTTCAAATTGAAGAAGGAAATGAGACAAAAATAGAACAGTACGGACCTTCTTGCTATAAATTAATTGTAAGTGATTGTGAAATACTCCCTGTGACAGAAAGATTCATGATTGAAACATTTGCTAAAGTAGATTCTATGTTAGCCAAATGATTAAAAAAAATTACTTAATATACTTTGATATTGATTTTACATCAGAATAGAATGGGATATCCTTTATCTTGAATTTCTTAACTTCTAGGAACCATATTCCCACAACGAGTATTATGCTTCCTACATACCAAGAAAGCTTATGGCTTATATCAAATATACTTGGTTTTAAAATAAATATAATAGATAAAATGACTATCCTCATAACATTAACTATCAAAAATGAAGCAAAGGCGAAGCCAATCATTTTTATTCTCTTATAAAATTTTATGTTTGGAACTGAAAGATTAAAGATGAGAAGAAGATAATATGCAGAACCTGCTACACATGCATTTACAATTTCTATTGGAGAGGGATAATTCCCCATAAAGATAACATTTCCTAGCAGAGTGGTATCAAAAAACAAAGAAAGAATAAAATAAACTGGATATAATGTAAGGGGAGTAAATATAAAGTAGAAAATCCAGAAGCTTGGCAAAGCAGCTATTAAAAGGATTGTATATCTTATGAATATTGACTGTACAAATCCTATTGATTTCTTTTTCCTCTTCTTCATAAAATATAAAGCTAAAAGGTGTTTAAATAATTTGAGTTATTAGAATTATTTTCTTCCATTCAAATAAAATTTTCTCATATTTTGAATGCATGAAAATTTCTTTATTTTCTTGCTATTCTTACTGCAATCACAATTATCAAAACTATAAGTATCAAATTAAGCAAGCCTATTCCCCAGATATACTTGTTATCCCCTGAAAATAGATTTCCTGTTATTCCCCATTTTTTCTTTGTTATTTCAACCTGAACAGGCTGACTTACTATCAATTCATTTCCAGAGACTATTTCAAAGTTGAATAATTTATTTCCTAAAACATTCTTCTTAACATCAAAATTCAATAAAACTTCTGCTGATTCTCCAGGATTAAGAGTTAATGAAGTTTTATCAAGAGTTGCTGATGAAGCCCATTCTGTATATCCTGCAACATTTAGATTGTAAGTTGAGGCTTTCTTTCCTGTATTTACTATTGTTGCCTTAACAACCAATAATTTTCCGGCTTCTCCTCCAGAATCTAAAACTGCAGTTATTGAAGCTTTAGCAACAGAACAACCTCCTTTAACATCTAATGGAACTGTGAAAACTGATTTATCATTGTTTCCATTTTCATAAACATCATCATTCTCATCATAAACAGTCAATGTTAGATAATATTTTTTCTCTAGAATATCATCAGGAAATTTTAAAACGAAGTTAAAATCTGAACTATCAAAAGAATCTATATCTCCAACAGCAACATCTTGGTCAACACCCAATTCCTTATTGTAAACATTAACATAAACATCATTCTGATCTTTTGAACCAATATTCCAAGCATCTGCTGAAAACTGAAATTCAGCACCGCACTGGACAGTTTCTGGGAATTCAAAGTTACTAAGGACAACAAAGTTCTTTTCTAGATTTAACTTTCCAGTCTCTGAGTCACTTGAACAAGTATCCTCTCCTTCATAGGTTCCATCTGCTACTTCTCCTGTAGCTTTTACATAGAAAATATAATTTCCTTCTTCCAAATCTTGTAAATCTTCATCAAGTTTATCATTTAATGTAAATGTTATTGTAGTTGTTTGATCATCCCCATTATTTAAATCAAAATTATCCTCTTCATCAACTTCAATTGCCCATTCTTTTGATTGAGCATCATATAACCCCCATTCAAGAGCAATATTATCAACATCCTCATCTCCATTGTTCTCAACTTTAACTTTAACTTCTATTGTATCAAATGCAAACCAGTCATTCTCATCCCCAAATCCTTCTTTAACCTGAATATCTTTTATAGTTGTCTTTAATTCTCCATGATTAGCAGATTCACAAAAACTTGAACTTGCAAAAGGAAGAGTACTTGTTGCTGTTTCTGGGTAGCTTCCACTAGCACCTATAATAACATTGTAAGTTTTCCCAAATTCGAAATTGAATCCAGAATCAATAACATAAGTTACAGTTACAACCTTGCTTGAAGGTGCATCTATAATAGTTACCGGTGCAAGAGGTGCAAATATAATACTTCTTCCTGAACCATCTGAAACTGAAGGTATGTTTAAATTGATGGTTTCATTTTGATTGCTTGAAACAGTTAAATTAAAAGAACCGCTAGTTTGAGGTAATGTAGTAACTGATGGAGTTAAAGTGATTGTAGCACTTGTAAATCCTATTAAAAATACCAATGCAAAAACGCTTGCAAACAAAAAGTTCAACTTTTTCTTTTCCATTTTGTAATCATTCCAGAGTTACTATGGTTTATAAATATTTCTGTTTTCAAGAATATATCTTTTTTTCAAAAATTTTTATGAGTTGTAACAAAAAATATTTTTTTCTCTTAGATATTTTCAAATTCAAAAAGTTTATATATTTTGCAAGACAACTTTTTAGTAAGATGGTGATGAAATCTCATGAGAATTTTGTTGCAGCTTGGATATTTCTTACTGGAGTAATTTTAGCAGTAGTAATCGGGATTGCAGTAACCTTCTTTATTCCAATCTCCAAGATAGCAACATATAGTTCTCCAATATATGCTGTTTTGGTTGTTCTCGGGATAATTGTTGGTATAAAGACAAATGTATCTGGGAAAGATTCTCAAACTTTTTTAATCTCGAGTGCTATTTTAGTCATAGTTAGCAAATTTGGAATGGAAAGTGTTGTTGGCTCACTTATAGGAATAGGTATTGGGGATTTAGTCTCTTCTGTATTTGGAGCGTTACTTGTATTATTTGTTCCTGCAACAATAATAGTTGCACTTAAAACACTGTTCTCAATTACCAATGTCTAATTCTATGTATTATAATAGGCTATGTATTATAATAGGTGAGAAATGGTATTAAGACAAGACTATATTATAATAGGTAATTTTCAACTCTTCACGCTTGAAATGAAAAATCAGTAATCGTCAAACTTGTCCTTTGGTTCTGGCTTTGGCTTATCAACCTTCTGTATCTTTGCGAAAGAAGGTGTTGCAATGACAAGATTCTCGCCAAACCCAGCAATTGTTCCCTCAAGAGCATCAGTTGTCTTCTTAAGCTTTGAGATTGCTCTTTTTAATTCAATAGGGTCCTTTTGCTTCAAAGTTTTTATATCAACTATAGTAATTGTGTAACCTTCTCTCAAAGCATTAAGAACTTCATTAATGTCCTCATATTGCTTTAAGGAAAAAAGTTTAACCATCACTTTGTGATCTTTCTCTTCCTTGGTTAAATCGATTTCAATGTATTCGTCTCCATCTTTTGCACCAGACATTGAAAAAGCTTTCTTTAATTTTTCAAATACCATAATAAATTTATAATTGAGATATTTATAAAGATTTCGGATTTTTTTTGTATATTTTAAACCTCTGCTTTCAAACCATTATCCCTTATTTTTTCTATGCGATTCGTAAGAGAAACTTCCTGTTTTTCAAGATTTTTCATTCTTAATTCAAAAATTTTTACTTTGTTGAGGATTTCTTCTTTCATTTTGGACTTTTCAGACCTAACCATGATTTGCCCTATTATTTTAAAGACTTCATCCTTAGAATTTTCCAATTCCTTAAGGGCTTCCTTTGCTTCAGATAATTCCATTTGGAAAGCCTGCTTTTGGAAAAGGATATTTTGCAATCCCTGTTCTAAAAATTGTATCTCTTGAACACTTTTTTCTTTCATGTTAATTAACCTCAGTTACTCTTCTCATGACTTTGCACGAGATATTAATTTAGTTTATTTTGTCTCTACCACAAAATCACTCGGCTTTGACAAGTTTTACCTTTGTCCTTGGTTTAAAAAAGATTTTGCTCCCACAAAAAGGGCAAAGAAATCTTTTTTCAAGGTTTTTGTCAGTAACTTTTTTTCCGCATTTGAAACATTTGTAAGTTGCCATTTTATTATTTTATTAAAGACTATAAGTATCTCCTGCAAATTTTTTGTTACATTTTGGGCATTTCCATATTCCATTAGATAATCTTTTTACACCAAATCTCTTGCAAAAAGGGCATTTCTGCCGTATTCTCTGCTTAGATTCAACTTGAACTAGCTTATCTCTAACTTTTTTCCCATATTTCGCTCCAAATCTTCCAGCAGATTTTGTTTTCTTTGATTTTGTTGTCATTTTTATAATAATTATTGTCTTTACGATAATAGGTTACAAAATAGGTTTTTAAATTATTCGGAGAGATCAAAATATTGAGAAGGTCTATTTAACAGAATTAACTGAGCTTTTCACTTTATCTGCTAAATTCTTAGTATCTTTTGCATCCTTCAATTCTTTTTGCGCTCTATCAGAGAAATAGTCTGCAATTATATATCTATGACTCCAAAAGAAATTTTCATATTTAGAAAGGTTATTACATTCACAGCCTATTACTGCTTGTTTTCCATCAATATCTCCCCAGCTAACTGTTTCTGCGTCGTGTTGAACATAATTATCTGGATTTTTTTCAGAATTTTTTAATAATTCTTTATATTCTTTTTCACCCAAATCTTCAATAAGAGCATTTTCATTATCTCCAAAATGGATTCTACCACATAATTGACAATCAATAATAATTGATCCTGAATGGATAATTGCTTCTTCAAATTCCCGACTTGGTTTTTGAAGATTGTCTTTTTTTGCCATTAAGAAAACATCAAAAACTTCTTTAAATTAATTTGTGTGCTTTAAAATATAAAATAAAAAATGGGGATATGCGGATTTGAACCGCAGTCACGAAGTAATCTGAAAATTTCCTGAATTTATTGAACTTGAAACAGCTCAAATTAGTTCAAGAGATATTTTCCCAAACCTCGGATACTAACCAGGCTATACTATATCCCCAATGTAAAAAATAGCTAATTTCAATTTATAAAGTATTTGCTTACTTTTTCTTCCATTTTAGTTTACTAAAATGCTTAAAATTCTACTTTTTCTTTGCTGGCTCTTTAGCTTTTTCTACTTTTGGGGCTGCTGCTGTTACAGCAGGTGTAATTGCTGTGGGAGCTCCCGTTGCTGCAACAGGTGTTGCTGCTGCTTGCTCAGCTGCTTCTTTAGCTGCCTGTTCCTGCTTTAATATTAATTCTTGTTTTCTCAAAACTTCTTGGAAATAATCATCCAATATTTTTTTCTTTTCTGGAGAAGTTTCTGTCTTTACTTGTGAAATTTCCTTATCATATTTTCCTTCATCAATTTCCTTCTCAATTTCTTTGGCAGGTTTATTTTCAATTAAAATGCCAAGAGTTACACAAGTTCCTGTTACAACTTTCACTGCTGATTTCAAATTTTTGCACAATAAATTCTGCATCTTTGTCTTTGCAACAGAAATTATTTGCTCTATAGAAGCATTTGCAATTTTTGTTTTAATCTGTTCTCCAGAACCTTTAGCTATCCCCAATTCTTTTTTAAGTAATTCTGAAACAGGCGGAGAGAATATTTTTACTTCAAATTTTTTTGTTTTTAAATCTACATCAAGTTCAACAGGAACTTTTAATCCAGTAAAATCTGAAGTTGCCTCGTTTACTTTTTGTATAACTTGGTTTATAGGAATTCCTGCAGGACCTAATTTCTGGCTCAATGCAGGTCCTGGCTTCATTGCCCCCCCTTCTGCTAATAATTTAATTTGCATTTTATTGAGTTAAACAAATCTGTTTATTTAATTTAGATATAGAAAAATAAGAATCATAAAAGTCATTTAACTTGATAATTAATTTCCCTTCACGTTCTTCAGGAATTTCATTTGATAAACCTTCCTCTCTTAAAGTTTGATAATAAGTTAATTCTCCTTGGATTTTCTCTATTCCTCTATTTAATCTTGCTAATCTTCTTCCAATAATATAATTTATCAAGCTATTCATCTTAATAATTATCTCCTGAATTTTCTGCGTCTTCACGCCTTATTACCTTAACATTATCTATCTTGACTGTAACGGGTAATGGAACTACTGCTCCAAATAAACTAACTACTACCTCTTCCTTTTGTTTGTCTATTCTTAAAACTTTTGCTTTTTCTCCTTTAAGAGTTGAGCCAATCATTTCAACAATATCTCCTTCCTTTATTGAGACTGTTTCTATTGTTGGTTGAACCATTCCTTGAATTTCTGAATACTCTATTGTTTTTCCTATGATTCCTTTTACATAAGGCAAATTAAAAACTGCTTCTTCTGCTGATTCTCTATCTTCTGATTCAAGAAAGATATATCCTCTTAAACCATGCGGTCTTAAGACAGAATATACATTAAGATTTTTTTTCTTTGCTCTATCTGCAATCATATCGACGGCACGCTCTTCCTTATTTGTTGTTACTTTTATTATAAATATCATTTTATTTTTTCTTTTGTTCTACCATTGTAGGTTCTTTCTAAGAACCCCATTATTTTGTTCCAACTACCTCTTAATATCTAAGAAGTAGATATGAATTTATAAAATTGTGTATTTATAAAAGTTTGGTTAA
>CAYNWY010000034.1:0-8190 GCA_964401065.1 Candidatus Woesearchaeota archaeon | reverse complement strand
TTAAAGATTTTCCTGCAAATCTTTATGTTAAGAATTAAGGTTTACTTTACAGGTTGAAGTGAGAGCTATCTCATCTCTCTTCTCCATTTCTTAACAACAATTGTATACCCAATTATTCTTGAGGTGTAATTGTTTCCGAGTTTTTCAAGAATTTCATCATTTATCTTCTTTATCTCTTCCCTGTCTCTGCAGCAACTCTTCAAAACAGAAATCTTGACATTCTTGCATGTGTCAAAATGGTGCTTAAGATTTCCTATGAAACTTTCTGTGAGTCCATTTTTTCCTAATTGTATCTGTCTTATTGCTGGCATGATTTTTCCTCTCCACGTTTTTCAACACTCTTAATCCATTCTTCTATCTCTTTTTTCTTTATTTTAATTAATTTTGGTTTTGATTTTATTTTCCATGTTCCTTCTTTCATCCCTTTATTCTTTTCAACATCTTTTCCTGTGAATACATGAACTACAACATCTCCCCTGTTTTCTCTCCAGTCCTGACTTTTTGATGCACATATTATTGCCGAGGTTTTTATTTCTTCTTTTGTAGGATTTAATTTGTCAATTACACAAAAAGGGCTCCCTGGTTTTGCAGTATGAATAATTGTATTTTCTTTTCCTAAATAGGATGTAACAAGTTCATCATTATTCTTAGAATTTTTTCCAAGGAAAATAATTGCCCCTGAATTTAATACGACTTCTCTCTGTTTCATATTTTTTTTAATGCAATAATCTTTAAAAAACCTGTTAATTAATCTTTCTTCAGCCATTCATTAACTATTTTAAGGCAGCGCTTCTGATTTGGCCAGGTTAATTTTTTATAAGCTTCTTTGAAAGAAACAAATTTGTATCCATTATGTTCTATTGGATCTAGTTTTAATTTTCCATTTCCCTTTTCTATTTCAACAGCAAAAAGATGATAAGTTTGTCCAATTTTGTTAGGTCTATCTTTTAATAGTTTATGATAAAGATAGCTTCCTTTTTCCTTGAATCGTTTTATTCTCAAAATTTTTAACCCAGTTTCTTCACCTACTTCTCTTCTGGTAGCCATCCTCTTTGTCTCATATTTTTCAATTTTTCCTTTTGGAAATTCCCATCCAATCCAATGTTTTTTTCTTTTAAGAAGTATATATTCAATCTTTCCGTCAGAATTTTTGCAGTATGTAACACAAAATACTGCTTTTCTGTATTTTTTACTTTTTTCTTTATTGTCTTTCACATTTGTAAAAAGCTTAATTTACTTTTAAATCTTGTCACAATAATACTTATAAACAAAAAAGTATATTCTTATTCATGTTTGACTATGGAACATTAAACAGCAGAAGAAGACTTGAAGCATTTTTAAATTCAGAGCCAAAAGAAGTTAAAGATAATCCTAAAGAAGAAAAAATACCTAAAGATAGTTTCTTGAGAAAAACAATAAATTATTTTACAGAAAAGTCTGATCAATGGTATGATTCTGTAAATAATACAATAGAATATAATTATCCAAGAACTTTTTTTGGGGATATTAAAAATATAAAAAACTACTTAATAAATTTGTTCAGTAAAGATTAATTTGCTTTTCTTTACTTTTTTTCATTTTCTTTTTCAGAAAAAACTCTTGATAAAATTAGAATTCCAGTAACGCAGATTAATGTAACAATCAAAGCACTAAATAATTTCCCTTGAATAGGAGCCTTGCTTGATATCTTGTCAACAAATTCAGTTATTACATCTTTCCAAACAAGAGCAATTAAAAATCCAAAAGCAGCCATAATTGCTGTATTCATAGCTTTTTTGAATTCCCTATTAAATTCTTTTGCATGTCTCTTTGCTCTCTCTTTTAAATAAACCATCCTTTCTGTATTGTTCAATTTATTATTAATTTTCTTTTTTTCCATTTATTCCCCCCATTTTTCTAATGCTTTTTTTAATTCTTCATGAGTTTTTGAATATTCATTAATGGGTTTATTTTTCATTACAGCTTCTATTGATTGTCTCATTGCCTTTGCTCCAGCAATTGTTCCATTAGGATGTCCGTGAATTCCTCCTCCAGCCTGAATTACAATATTGTTTCCCATAGTTTTAATCAGTTTATTGACCATTCCAGGATAAACTCCTCCAGAAGCAACACCTAAAACAGGTTTTATATTATACCATTTTTGTTCTAAGTATTTTTTTGTTTGAGGAGTGAACTGGTTTTCAATTTCTTTCTCAATATGCAGAACTTCTTTTTTACTTCCAGTCATTTTTCCATAAATTGTTCCAATATGAAGAGTATCAACTCCAACCATTCTAGCTAATTGAGCAATAACTTCCATGGACATTCCATGGTTTGGGTTTCTATCATACATTGCATGCCCTGCTCTATGTGCATGAATTGGGAGTTTTGTAAAATTTCTTGCAGTTTGAAGTGCACTCCAACCGAGACTAAGGATGTCAAGCATAATGTAATTTCCCCCATTGTCTTCTACGAATTTTATTCTTTTTTTCATTTCTTCAGATTCTGCAGTACAATTTATAAGATAAACTTTTTTTTCACCTGTTTTCTTCTCAGCTTCTTTGCAGGCTTTTATTGTTAACAGAAATCTTTTTTTGAAATTATTAAAATTTTGATTTGTTAAGTTTTCATCATCTTTAACAATATCACATCCCCCAATCCAAGCTTCATATGCAACCCTTGCATGTTCTTTCTCAGCTAACCCAACTTTTGGTTTTATTATTGTTCCAAGAAAAGGCCTTTTTGGGATTTTCATAATTTTTCTCAATCCTTTTATACCATACTTTGGACCCTTAAAACTTCTCAGCATCTTTTCTGGGATTCTCAAATCTTCCCATAAAAGTCCTTTTACGGATTTCATTCCATAAATATTTCCCCCGACACTTGAAAGAATTTCAGGGATATTTCCAAGTTCGAATAAATCAAGAGGATAAGCAATTCTTACTCTTTTGTCTTTTTCACTTATGTAATATATTTTTGGAGATAATTTTTTAGCGATACTTTCTTTCATTGTCCCTATATTTGTCCATGTTCCTATAGAACTCTCACCAGCAATATCTTCAGAAACTTTCTTTAAACTCTTCCCTTTCGCAGGAGTTATTTTATATTGACAAACAACATCTGTTTTCTTTGGTTTATAATTTAAATCAATAAATTTCCCCTCTTTTTTCATTTTTTAGATTCTTTGCCATTGTAGGATCTCTTTCTAAGAAATCCCCAATTTTCACCTCTTAAAGTTATTAGAATGTTTTAGTTTTTAAATTATTCTTCCAAATGTTTTGCACAGTTAAATAATTTTAATTCAGGTTTTCCATTTTCGTTGAATTCAAAGATTGTTACTGAAGTATTTTTTAATTTTTCTTTTGAATCTCCTCGCATCAAGTGATTTAATAAATAACCCCCGATTGTTCCGTGCGTAACAATTAAAATTATTTTACCCCTAAAATTTTTTAGAAGTTCATCGTTAAATTTAATAATTCTTTCTTTAGTTTCCTGTGGTGTTTCTCCACCATATTTTTCTATTAAATCCTCGCTCCAAGTCTCTTTAGATTCAATCTCTTTCCAATATTCAATATCGTCTTTTCTTTTTCCTTCAAATTCCCCCCAATTTCTTTCTCTTAATTCTTCTTTAATTTCAATCTTTGCTTCAGGATGGAATTTTGCGATTTCTTCTGCAGTATGTTTTGCTCTATTTAAATCACTTGAGATAATTACATCAATTTTTTCATCCTTTAATCTGTTAGCGAGTTTTTTTGCCTGTTCTTTTCCAGATTCAGAAAGAGTTCCGTGGAGCTGTCCTTGAACTATTTTTTGTCTATTCTCTTCTGTTTCCCCATGTCGCACTAATATGATTTTCATTTTCCGCAATAAGTCAACTCTAATCTTTTTTTATGAAATGCCTGACATTCCTTACAATTAGAATGTCTTGGGCAGGATAATTCAGGACATCTGCATTTCTTATTAAATGTTTCATCAATTTTTTCTTCTTCCTCAGGAAACGGGTATTCTTCATTTTCCATTATTTCTTCTTAACTTTCTTTTTTGCTTTTGGTTTTTTTCCGCATCCACAAGTCCCACACATTTTACATTCCCTCCTTTTTTATTTCCCAACCCTTTGGAGTGTCATTAACAACAAATCCTAATTTATTAATCTTATTTCTTAATTCATCTGATTTTTTCCAGTCCTTATTTTTTCTTGCCTTCTCCCTTTCTTCAACTAGTTTTTTAATCTCATTTGGAATTTGAATTTTTTCTTTTTCAAGTAATTTTAATCCAAATACTTCATCCATCTTTTTGATTGTCTGAAATTTTCCTTCTGCTTTTTCATCTCTGACTAATTTCCACAGAACTTGGAGAGCTTTTGGAGTATTCAAATCATCATCCATTTCCTTCTCAAATTCTTTAATATATTTTTCGCTAATTTTTCCATCATCAGAGAGAGTCTCACAAATATTCCTTAATCTTTCATAGGAATTTTTTGCAGATTCAAGCGTTTTGTCAGAAAAATCCAGCGGTTTTCTATAATGATTCGAGATTACAAAATATCTTATTACTTCGGGTTTGTATATTTTTAATAAATCCCTTATTGTTTTAAAATTATCAAGGGATTTGCTCATCTTATTCTTGTTTATCTTTAAAAAACCAGTATGCATCCAATACTTAACCAAAGGCTTTTTTCCAGAAATAGATTCCATCTGTGCTATCTCTGCTTCGTGATGAGGAAAAATTAAATCAATTCCTCCACCATGCAAATCATATTGCTCACCAAACTCTTTTTCTGTTATTGCTGTATCTTCTATATGCCATCCGGGTCTCCCATTTCCTATTTCAGATTCCCACACCGGTTCTCCTGGTTTTGAGAATTTCCACAAGCAAAAATCCCCAAAATTTCTCTTCTCTTTATTTTCATCAATTCTAGATACAGAGTCATCTTCCTTCAAATCTTTTCTTTTGGCCAATTTGCCGTAATCTTCATCTTTGTTTAAATCAAAGTACCATCCATCCGAAATCTTATAGGCAAATCCCTTCTTGATGAGTCTCTTTACCTGAGAAAGGATATTTTCCATATAATCTGTTGCTCTTGCATATTTATCAACAGAATTAATGTTCAATTCTTTCATATCTTCTAAAAAACATTTTTCATACAGATTTCTGACTTTTTCCCAGCTAATCTTTTCCAAATCAGCTTTCTTTATTATTTTATCATCTATATCTGTAATATTTTCAATATAAAATAATTTATAACCCTTCCATCTGAAATATTTTGCAATCAAATCAAATTGAATGTATGTTTTTGCATGACCTAAGTGAGAATAATCATACACTGTAGGTCCACAGACAAACATTTTTATCTCTTTACTTTTTATAGGCTTGAATATTTCTTTCTTCCTTGTTAATGTATTATATAACTTCAAAGTCATTTATGAAATAAGAATGACGTATTTAAAAAATTACTTGATTTAGAATAAACCTTTCTTTATTACGTTTAAATCAAAATAACCTGTTTCTTGTTCTTCAGGATATCCAACACAATCTACTCTTATTGTAAATCTCTGTAAGCATGCAGGGATGCTTTTAGGAACACTTATCTTTAAGAGAGCATATCCATTGTTTGCATCAACTTGATCAAATCGAACATTTGTAGTTCCAGTAATTATAGAACTTGCTGGATCTGTCCATCCTTTTCCTATACAATAGCCTTGTTGGTTAGTAGCCGCAATAGTATATTTACATCCTAAGTCATTAGTTCCCCATACCCTAGGATCATCAGAAGAAAAACCAAAAGGAACTCCAAAATTGTCTGTCCCTTGTCTTATAGTTACAGTGTTATCTGCTCCGAGTCCAACCATAAGCTTTGTATTTTCTTTTGCGAATAAATCATTAATCTCTCCTTTCACCTGGTCGTCAATTGTCTTGATATTTTCTGTAGTTTTTACAAAAATTATTTTTGTTAGAATTAATCCAAGAACTAATGCAGACATTAAAAGAACTATTGTAACAATTGTTCCAACAGTCATCTCCATAGCACCAGTTTTATCCCTCTTCATTTTCATATTGCACTAAATACCCCCCCTTTTATAAATATATACAAAAGGAATGCAAGGCAAGCAAAACTTAAAATAATTGCAATCAAACTAAATATCTTTGCCAATTTTAAAAAAGATGTTGTTTGTTTTGAACTTTTTATAAATCCCATAATCCCAACGATAAGTGCAATAAGAGGTATAAGGAATGCTACAATAAGCAACCCGGATGTTTTAAAAATAATTATAACAAGAAGAGCGAATGGTATGAATAATGCAAGAATTAAACTTGCAATTCCTGTAGCATACGCATGAGCAGTTTTCAAATCCTGGGGTATCATATTCCTCTTTTTTATCTCCATCTTAATTAGATTTTTTTATTTTATAAATGTTTTGAAATGGGACCTCCGGGAGTCGAACCCGGCACACCATGATCTTCAGTCATGTGCTCTCCCGCTGAGCTAAGATCCCAATTTAAATTGATGTTTAGCACTTTTAAATGTTTAGAAATGGAGAAGACTAACTCAAATTTATAAATAGTTTTTGCCAATTATATCAATGAAGATTAGTTCAGCTAAATTAAAGTTTTATACATTTATTTTTTTAGTGATTGTGATAATTTTAATTTCACTTCTTTTTCATGCAAAAGGATATCATTTTCTTTTTTACAAGGATTTGGGACAAATATCTTCAAATAGCTTTTTCCCAATAATTTATCTCCTTCTTTATTGTGTTTCTTTCTTTTTTCCACTTCCTTTTCTAGCATTTTTAGGAGGGGCAATTTTTCCTTTTTATGAAGCATTGATATTATCTATTTTTGGAAATATTTTATCTTTTATTATTATGTTTTATATGACAAGATGGCTTGGAAGAGACTATGTTGAAATTTATGAAAAAGACCATACAAAGCTTAAAAAACTTGATTTAAATGTTGATAAAAATGCTTTTCTTTATGTATTCTTACTTAGATTGCTTTTTATAATTCCCCCAAGAATAGTGAATCTCGCTGCTGGTTTATCAAAGATGAGATTCAAAGAATATATCCTTTCTTCTACACTTGGGGCTATTCCAGTTTTGTTTATTTCAATATTATTAATTAAAAGCTATCAATTAAAAGAATTTCACTTATTTATCCTTTCTTTAATCTCATTTGTATTATTAATATTTTTGTCGTACTTATTGATAAAGAAATTTAGAAAAGATTATAAAAAAAAGTAAGTCAGGAATAGGCCAGATTCTGTACAACTTCGTAATCGAACAGTTGTTGTTAACATTCCACTATGCGGCATTTAGCCTTGCACCAGTTGAGATGTTCGTTCCATCGTAACTTAATACGCTCGTCTCTATAACAGAGCTTTGCCTCGCGACAATCAGGATTTCCCTGACAACTTTTTAAGTTGGCTTAGCCAGAATCTCGTAGAGATTTTCTGAGCCTGACAACTTTTTTATGGTGTCCGGACCTTCCTCACAACATAAATCATAGATTCATGAAGTCCCGTAACTCAATAGAGCTTAGGAGAGCTTAGAAATCATATATTTGGATTTCTTGACAATCTAATGTCAAAGCCCCGGAGTTAACTACCTGACTTACATAAAATATAGAGAGAAAAGGGTTTTTAAGGTTTACCCCCTTAAATAAAATATGAAAAACAAAAAGTTTAATCTTAAAGTTTTCATTATCTGTCTACTTGTAGTATTTGTTCTTCTTGGAGGAATTGGAACTTTGTTTACTTCTAATAACACGAATACTGCTTGGTACTCTTCAATAAAGCCTTCTATAACCCCTGCGAATTGGGTTTTCCAAATTGCCTGGAATTTACTGTTCCTGCTAATATCTTTTTCATTATATTTTGCATGGGTGAATTCTAAAAATAAAGAAGAGAGAAAGAAAGTTCTATTAGTATTTGGAATAAATTTTCTTTTAAATATTTTCTGGAGTATTTTGTTCTTTGGATTGAAACAACCACAAATTGCTTTTATTGAAGTAATCTTTTTTTGGTTTTCAATTTTAGCAATGATATTGGTTACAAGAAAGATAACTAAAAAATCTTCGTGTTTGTTGGTTCCTTATTTAGTTTGGGTTGCATTTGCATCAGTTATTAATTATATGGCTGCCTTTACCTGATTGAAGGATGTAAAGTAAACCTTAATCCTTAACATAAAGATTTGCAGGAAAATCTTTAATCCC
>CAYNWY010000033.1:0-8313 GCA_964401065.1 Candidatus Woesearchaeota archaeon | reverse complement strand
ATATTTGTATTAAAAAGGGGCGTAATTAGTCCGGAACTTACCTAATCACCAAAATTAATATTCTTTTTCAATACTTACTGTATAAGACCAGATTTCAGCATTTTTCCAAGCATTTCTGTTTAATCCTGCTTTTATTGACAATTGTTCTAAAAAGTTAATTTTATCTGGAATCTGTTCCCAAACTTGAGGCAAAAAAGTTGCAGAATTCATTCCTTTCTTTAAAATAATACCCTTTTCAGAATTAATTCTTATGAGTAAATCTTTTTCACCTATATAATTAATTTTTTTAGGAAGAGATAAAATAGAGACCTCAATTTTAACATTGGGAAGTTCTTCTTCAGTTAATCTTGAAAATCTAAAATCATGAATTGCAGCATTAATTGCATTTTCTTGAACCTCTTTCCATAATTCTTTTTGTGGAACAAGAGAGCCAATACACCCTCTAAGATTTCCATTCAAAGTAAGTGTAACAAAACAAGCCCGCTTTTCATTGTAAATATTCTTTGTGCGCTCATCAGGAATAAATTCTTTTCCTTTAAAATATTCTCTAAGAGTTCTTCTTGCTAATTTAGTAAGTTTTAATGTCATTTTATTTCAAAAGAATTATTTATTTATATAATTAGTGGAAAGGATTTATTTTAATGGAACTAATCTAGAAAAAGAATGTTTCTTAATGATGTTTGCATAGGTTTTCATTTCTTCCTTTGTCCACTCTTTAAGTTCTTTTAATACCTCTTTTTTAGCTTTATTTATCCATTTTTCTGGGATTTCTTCTGTGTATGGGCATTTTTTATTTAGGAAAACGTTTATTTTATTTTTATCATAAATAAACGTTAATGGAAAAAGTTTGCAATCAAAAGGTTTTAATTTTTTTGGCAAAGTACAACCAGAATTAATATTTAAAAAAGGACATTGTCCAAAATAAACATAAATATTTTTACCATATTTTTTAAATTTATTTACATCTATCTTGTTTTTTAATTTTTCTAAATCTTTTTTTGTAAGCATTACATTAAGTTTACAACATTTACCTTTACATTTTTTACAGATAACTTTGAATATATTTTTCTCCATTTTACCACACATTTCCTAAATAAACATGATTCAAATATTTTTTGCCTATTGTTTCTGCCTTTTTTAAAATATCCAAAGAGGTTTCTTCTCTGTCATTCATTTGGTACATTGGAAAGAATCTAGAAATATGCCAAGGGATATTTTTATCAATTCCTGAAATAAATTTAGCAATTTTTTCAAGCTCCTCAATAGAATCGTTCTCATTTGGAACAATTAAAGTAGTTATTTCAATATGAATTCCTTTTTCATGCGCAAGTTTTATTGTTTCAAGAACAGGCTTTAGCTTTGCCTTACATATCTTGTTGTAGAACTCTTCATTAAAGGACTTTAAATCAATATTCATTGCATCAATATCCTTTCCAAAAAACTCCAAACACTCTTTTGTCATATATCCGTTTGTAACTAAAATATTCTTAATTCCTTTTTTCTTAGCTAAAACAGCTGTATCTTTGACAAATTCTGCAAAAATTGTTGGTTCATTATATGTATAAGCTATGCTTTTGCATCTTGTTGCAATTGCTCTCTCTACAATCTGCTCGGGAGTTATTTCTTTTCCAACAATTTTTCTTAATTGAGAGATTTCATAATTCTGACAAAAACCACACTTAAAATTACACCCAACTGTCCCAATTGAATAAGCCTTTGTTTTAGGTAAAAAATGATACAAAGGCTTCTTTTCAATTGGATCAATATTTTCAGAAACAATCAATCCATAAACCAAGAGAAATAATTTTCCCTTAATATTCTCTCTCACTCCGCAAATTCCTGTTTTTCCCTCAGAGATTAAACATCTATGGGCACACGCAAAACATCTAACATTGCCTTTTTCTTTTTTATACAAAACACATTCTTTCATTTTGCAGTTCTCCATAAAATCTCAAATTGATTTTTATAGAGATTGGAAATTTCTTCGCTTTCTATCTTAATTACTAATGGTTTTAAGCTAAAAATAAAATAAATCATTTTGTTTCCGTAAATTGAATGAACTACTTTATCATTAAAATACGATTTGGGCAATATTTTAACTTTTATATATTGGTGTTTTGTAATCTCTTTACCTTCAGCAAATAATTGTCTCGATAAAATTCTGTATTTTTTTCTTAAATTCCAGAATCTTTCCCAAACATATTCTGGAACTTGTTTGATAAATTCTTCTTTAGCAAAAGAATTCATAACAAGAATCTCTTTGTATTTCTTTTCTGTTCCATCTTTAATGATATCATTCAAAACATATTTGATTCCTTCAACTCCCTCATAAATTTCAACTTTTGAAGGAGTCATTTTTTCTTTTTCCTTTAATTCATGTAATTTCCCTCTTAATTCTTCTTCTTTTTTTACTAACCTTTCTTCTTTTTCCTTTAGAATGCTAATTAAATTTTCTGGGTCAGTTATCCTATAAAATCTCTTTTTATTCTTTGTTATGTAATTCACAAGTCCTTTTGCTAATAAAATATTCAAAGAATCATATACATGAGATCTTGATATTGCAGTTTGCTTTGCTATGTCATAAGCTTTAGATTCTTTTAATCCTAACAAAATCAAATAAACTTCTGCTTCGTTATTCGTCAGCCCTAATTCCAATAAATCAGATTTTTGTAGCATACTTTTAATATATTCTCTGCTTTTTTAAATATTTCGTCCTTTTAATGGACAAATTACTTTTAAATATCTACCTACTGCATTATAATTCATGAAAGATTTAAATAGTGGTCTAAAAACAAAATGTAAGGAAGTCAATTTAGGCAAGAAAATCTTAGAACAAGAGAAAGATAATCCTTTGTATGATGAAATAAATAAAATTAGTGAAGCTAATTACAAATTATTACAACAAGATATTAATGGGTCTTATAGATTTGGATGTATTTAATTCTGTGCGGAGATAAAATGGAATCTATTCAAATTTCATTTAATTTAACAAATAAATGTAATTTATCCTGCATTTATTGTGCTATAGACAATGAAAAATCTAAAACTACTGATTTAATTCCAGAAGTAGCTATTAAAGGTTATAAAAGAATTAGAAAAAAATACCCAAATGAATGGTTAGATTTAAATTGTATGGCTAACGGAGAACCACTACTTAACTGGGAGAGTATTGAAACAATTGATAGAATAAAAACTTTAGATGATAAAGTAAGATGTTTTGTTACAACAAACGGAACTCTTCAAGATAAATGTTTAGAATTGGCAAGAAGAAATTGGATTGTTACTGTATCATATGATGGCATTGATAATCAAAAATTAAGAGGAAAATCAAATGAAGTTGAAAACACAATAAGAAAATTAGCAGAAAATAAAAATTATAAATTTTTAGTTAGAATGACTATGTCTCCAAAAGATTTAAACCACTTAGATAAGTCTCTTAATAAAATTAAAGAATTAGGAGTTAAATATGTTGCTCTAGGACTAACATTTCCTTTTGGAAGATTTAATAGCAAAGAATTAAAAGAATCTTTTGATTTAAATAAATTATACAATTCTCTAAAATATGCAGAAGGCATAGGATTGAAACCAATATTAACATTACAACAAGCATGTACTTTAGCCACAAAAGGATATTATATAATGCCTAATGGAAAAGTGAGTATTTGCTATGTTAAACATATAGAACCAAATAAGAAGAACAGACAAAAAGCAGAAATTCAGGGATGTATTTTATATAATTATAAGAACTTGTTTAAAAGTAATTCTTAGCACTGCCTCACAACTCAAACACATTCATGCATAAGATTAATAATATTAAGAAAGTTAAATATCTTATGATAGATTGGTTTCCCTCCCAAAAACAAGAACTCGTGAGAATGCTTGACTCTTTTCTATCAAAAACCCCAGAGCTAAAAATAAAGGAAATCCATGGCTTAATTGTTCCCCATGCAGGTTATGCTTATTCAGGAGAAATAGCAGGAAAGGCTTTTTCCCTTTTAAAAAACAAGAATATAAACAAAGCAATAGTTCTTGGCCCTTCACATTACACTGCATTCACTGGAATTACCTCTCTCGAAAAATTTGAAACCCCCCTTGGAAAAGCAAATATCTCTAAAAACTCCTTTAATAAAATATCTCATGAACATTCTGTCGAAAATCAAATTCCTTTTCTTCAAAAATTAAATATAAAAGAAATTCTTCCTATTATAGTTGGTCAAATCAACTGGAAAGAAGCAGAAAAAATTGCAAAGCAATTCCTTAAAGAAGATGCAATTTTTATATTTTCAACAGATTTAAGTCATTTTTTTAAGTATAATGAAGCAATAAAAAGGGATCACTCAACAATAGATATAATTACAAATCTAAAAGAATCTGAATTCCAAAAGATAGATGCATGCGGCTTTTATCCTCTTTTAATATTATTCCAAATGTGCAAAATTAAATCCTGGAAACCTGAGTTAATAGAATACAAAAATTCAGGGGATATTACAGGAGACAAAACTTCTGTTGTTGGTTATTCGAGCTTTTGGTTTTAACTATTTTATTTTAGTAATGAAAAACCAAAGGCGAGTAAGAGCTTTTACTTTTGAGAAATTTTTAATTTTTAAGCACATTGAGTAGCAGTTGTGCTTCCAGAAGTTGTTGTCCATCCCCACATAGGAACATAAGCTTCTGTAGATAACTGCTCACCACATTCTGTAGGAACACTTCCATCACTGAAAGCTTGACAAACAAGATCTAAATATGAAGCAGGGTCTCTTGCACTATTTGCCTGAACCCCATTTATAACAAGAGTTGGACTTCCACCTACATCATATTGCTCATTCAAAGTTTTATCTACATTGAAAAGAGGATAATTTCCACTCAACCATTTAGTTTTATCATTCTTGTTTTCTGAAACTTGGAATTCCTTATCTGCTTTTGAAACACACAAATTCAACTTAGTTTTGTCTATCTTAGCTTCTGTTAAACATGAAGCACTATCTCCTGCTTTTAAGAAACAGCTCAAATAATCATTAAATTTAGTTTCCTGCTCTTTCTGTATGCAATACTGTCTTAAATTCTCTTCAACTTCTCCCTGAGAAGGATGCATAGAATAATAAACAAATCTTAGGGTAAAATTAATTTTATCCCCTAATAGTTCAACAACAGGTAATATTCCTTTCTCTGCTTGAGTTCCATATGGGCAATAACTCATAACAAACAATTCAACACTAGGTTTCTCAGATTTAGGAATTTCCTGAGTTTGGGTATTTGCGTTTGTATTGGTATTACTATTATCTTTCTCTGTAACCAAAGGAATTAAAGAGCTTGTAAAATATTTTCCATCTTTAGTAACATAAACAGGGACATCACTTCCTTCTATTGAAAGGACCACCTTGTAAAAAGAACCTTCTGAGCTTACATTAACAACTTCAGCATCCATTCCTTGAGAAGTTGCAAAATTAAGAATCTTTTCTCCAGCTTTAGTTCCTGAAACAGTGTTTCCAGTAATATTAAATAGATTTCCAGCAATAAGAAGAATAACCAAAATCCCTAAAACAAAAGTTGAAACAACCCAGGGTTTGTTTCTTAAAGAACCTCTGTGTTCCTTATAAACTGGTCCTGCATGTTCATATCCTATATTTTCCATTTTAAAATCATGAAATAATCCTTTAAAAACATTTTGGTGAAACTAATTGAATTGATAGTTTATATACAAACAATTAAAAATTAATAGAGATTAACATTTGCATGCCTTACGATATAATTTTAGGAAGAAATTCTTCAGATAAAAAAGATTTTGCTGGGAAAGGACTGGCTTACATAGGCAAAGGATATGTAAAAATGGGACAATATACTTCTCTGAGCAATAAAATCTTCATGGACATAGTAAGAAGCCATGTGATTTTAGTGGCTGGAAAACGCGGATCGGGAAAATCGTATACATTAGGGGTCATTGCAGAAGAACTCTCCAATCTACCAAAGGAAGTTTCTCAAAATATAGCCTCTCTTATATTTGATACAATGGGTATATACTGGACTATGAAATATCAAAACGAAAAAGACAGAGATTTGCTGCGTGATTGGGAATTAAAGCCAAAGAATCTCAAAGTGAAAGTTTTTGTCCCATATGGGTTTTATGATGAATATGTAAGAAAGGGAATTCCAGCAGATGAAAAATTCGCACTGGATATATATGAAATGAATGCAGAAGACTGGATTCTCACTTTTGGTCTAGATATAATAAATCCTGTTGCAGTGCTTATTGAAAGAACAATTACAAGATTGAAAGAAAGAAAAAGTTTTGATATAGAAGATATAATAAAAGAAATTGAAAAAGACGAAAAAACAGACAGAGAAATAAAAAACGCAGGAGCAGGATTGTTTGAAGCTGCAAATACTTGGGGTATTTTTTCAAAGAAAGGAATTTCTCCAACAAAAATAACTCATCTTGTAAACGCAGGGGCAACAACGGTTCTTGATTTGAGTATATATAATTCAGTCGGAAGTTTTAATGTAAGAGCATTAGTTATAAGCTTAGTCTCAAGAAAACTATTCAATCAAAGAATGGCATCGAGAAAAAAAGAGGAAATAGAAGCTGTTTCCAAAGGGCTTGATTTTTCTTCTTACTCTGAAAAAAAAGAAACTCCATTAGTCTGGATTTTTATAGATGAAGCCCACGAGTTTCTTCCTCTTGAAGGAAAAACAATTGCAAGCGATGCCTTGACACAATTACTGAGAGAAGGGAGACAGCCCGGGATTTCTTTAGTTCTTGCGACACAACAACCGGGACAAATTCACAAAGACGCTATGACACAATCAGACATTGTCATTTCTCATAGAGTTACTTCTGCTACAGATCTGGAAGCATTAAACAAAATAATGCAAAGTTATCTTCTTGAAAGCATAAAGCAATATATGGATGATTTGCCTTCTTTGAGGGGCTCTGCAATTATTCTTGATGACAATTCTGAAAGGATTTATCCAATGCAGATAAGGCCCAGATTCACCTGGCATGGTGGGGAAGCTCCAACTGCTATAAAAGCAGAAAAGAAACTATAACTATATAATATAAATATTTTTAAATCTACAGAGTAAATAAAAATATGGAAAAATGCCCAGTGTATAAACAAGGAAACGCAGCAGAAAGATTTTATTTTGGAAAGGAAATGGTTGCATGCAGGGTAGATCCTGAAGATTGCCCTCTCAAAAATTCTCAAAATATTGAATATGGAGGAGAGATAATAGGAACTGTCTGTAAATCAGATGGTTTAATAGAAGATTCCTGGAAACATCCAACTCTTACTTTGAGAGTGAAGATAGATAATACAAAATTAGAATTCAAAGTAAATCAAAAAAGACAACTTCCAGCAAAATTATCCTAACACTTCAAAATCAACTCTAACTCTTATCTTATATGGTGCAATTTCCCCAGCGGGTTTAACATTTAAAATCTTAATTTTCTTTTTGAACTTCTCAGCTTGTTTTTTTATTTTATCAACAATCAAATTTGTTTCATCCACCTTGCAAAAATCATAATAATAAACAAATGTTCCTTTCTTGCTTAGCATAAATGTCTGTTCCAAAAAACTCTCTTTAAGATTTGGGCGCGGCATAACAATAAAATCGAATTTCTTGTTTTCTTCCTTTAACTTCAGAGCAACTTTCTTTATATCCCCATTGACAAATTTTATTTTAGTTTTAACATTATTTATTTCAGCATTCAATTCTGCGTATTTATTAGCTTCTCTGTTTATTTCATTGGAATAAACTATTTTTGGCTTTGAATTCTTTGCAATAACTATGGAAAATGGTGCAACTCCTGCAAACATGACCAATACTTCTGAATCCTTTTTTATGAATGATACAATTTCTTTCCTCTCATTACTCAGTCTTGGAGAGAAATAAGTCTTATCAATATTAAATCTAAAAGAACAATTATTCTCTTTATACAAAACCTCCTTGTTTTTTTCTCCTGCAATATGCTTTGTTTGCATCTTCCTTAGTCTTCCGTGAAATTTTCCAGACTTCTCTAAGACTGTCTTAATAAATTTGTTCTTATGTAAAATTTCAGCAGCAAACTTTTTCTTATCTGATGCTTTAGTCCCATCAGAAAAATTAACAAGAGCTACATTTCCAAGTATATTGAAAGAGCGATGATTTGATTTCATAAAATTAAAAACAAAGAGTATGATTTAAACTTTACTAAAAGAATAAGCATTTTATAATAATTAATTGCAACCGTATCTCTTTATAATTCAATATATCCTATTAACTTAATAATTTTAATATAATTATAACTTCTACTTTAAGATAACTTAACCCTCCTCT
>CAYNWY010000032.1:5018-8327 GCA_964401065.1 Candidatus Woesearchaeota archaeon | reverse complement strand
ATGAGCAGGCTCACGAGATCCGTGTAGAGAGGGTTCGATTCCCTCCATCCGCCCTTGGAATATGTTTTTAAAATGGTGATTCTTTAATTTATAGATGTTTAATAGAGGGGATTCAAGAGGTTTGTCAAAAGTTGGAGCAATCATATTGATTATATTACTTGTGCTTATCCTAGCTGCATTCTTTTTTGTAAAAAATGTTGTTTTGAAAGGAAGTGAAGAAAGAACTCTTGGGAAATATACTTTAGACTTGAAAATATCTCAGGTGCAGGTTATAGAGAATAATTCTCTGCTTGTGATGATAAAGAGAAACCAGGGTAAAGGAGAGTTTGTTGGTATTGATTTTATAGTTGAAGACGGGAAGAATAAAGAAGTTATCCGAACAAACGATTCATTACAAGAATTGGAGTCTAGAGTAATTTTGCTAAATTTGCATGTTGTAAATATTTCAAAAGCAAAGAAAATATCAATTGACCCTGTTTTCAAACTTGAATCAAAAAAGGAAGTTGCTGGAAATGTTGAAGACGAATATACTTTTGGTTCTTCTGAACTAGAATCTTCAGGTTGTATACCTTATTGTCCTCCTGGGGCTCAGTGCGGAGACAATGGCTGCAGAGGAGAATGTGCAGGTGGATGTACTAAACAAGGTTACTCTTGTTTAGACCATAAATGCATCGCAAATTTAGAAACAAAATGCCTTGAAACAAATATCACTGTAAAAGAAGTTAGTCATGTAGGAACCAATTTCAGTATAACTCTTTCAAGGCAGGGAGGAGAAGAGAATATTAGTGGAGTAAAATTATTGTTCACAGATGAAACAGAATCTTCTAATTTTGTAATAGATATTGAGGGGGATATTACTCCGTCTGAAGAAGTGACTAAGTACGTTACAATTATGGAAGAACATTTGAAAAATCCAAAGAAAGTAAGAACCTTGGTTTATTTTATAGATAATTCTGGACTTGAGCAACTTTGTGAGCTTTCAGATCAGTTCTTATTTTAATAACAAAAAGGGTTAAAAATGCTTTTGTGTTAAGAATTATTATATATAAAATGAAAACATATGATATATTAATAATTGGTGCTGGTCCTGCAGGATTAACTGCTGGATTGTATTCTGCAAGAAATGGCCTGAAAACAGGAATTATATCAAAAGACATAGGAGGAACAGTTAATTTCATATTAAGAATTGAAAATTGGCCTGGATTCAAAGGTTCTGGAGCAGAATTGATAAAGAAGTTTTATGAGCATATAAAAGAATATGAAATAGATTTTATAATTGAAGAAGTTGTTTCTATTGAAAAGTCTGAGAAAGATAAGAAGTTTATTGTAAAGACAAATAAACAGGAAATCGAGTGTAAGGCTTTAATAATTGCAACAGGTACAGAAAGAAAGAAGCTGAATATCCAAGGAGAGGAAAAATTTTTAGGGAAAGGAATTAGTTATTGTGCAACTTGTGATTCATTTTTCTTTAAAAATAAAGATGTGGCTGTTATAGGTGGAAGCGATTGTGCTACAACTTCTGCCCTTGCTCTTTCTGATATAGCAAAAAAAGTTTATTTAATTTATAGGGGAGAAAAACTCAAATGTGAGAACATAAATGAGGAAAGGCTTAAAGAAAAGAAGAATGTTGAGATTTTTTACAATTCTTTTCCTTTAGAAATATTAGGAAAGGAGAAAGTTGAAGAAATTAAAATAATGTTTGAAAACAAAAAGAAAAATATCAAACTCGATGGAATTTTTATAGAAATAGGTTCTTCTCCTCTTGCAGAATTTACAAAGAATCTTGGTTTAAAGATGGATGAAGAGAAATTTATCCATGTAGATGAGAATATGAAAACTTCTGTTGATGGAGTTTATGCTGCGGGGGATGTTACAAATCAAAAACTAAAGCAAGTACTTGTTTCTGCTTCTCAGGGTGCAATTGCAGCCAAGTCTGCTTATGACTGGATGAATAAAAAATAGAGTAATAGTTATCTGTAACAGTTTCAAGATCATTGTGATATTTATTAATAGCAGAACAATGTTCTATATTTATAAGATAATTTAATTCCTAATAAATAGAATCCTGTTAAAAGAATGGATTGAACAAAACCAAAACCTATAAAACCCCTAATTTATCTGAATTTACATGGTATTAGACTTTGAATATGAAAAATTGACAAGAGAATTGAAGAGAATAAAACCTAAAAGGGTTTTGATTCAATTACCTGAAGGTGTGAAGCAGAATGCTTTTGACATACTTAAAATATTCCAGGATTTGGATATTGAAGCTGTTTTTTCAGGAGAAACTTGCTGGGGAGGATGTTCAATTGCTGTAGATGAAGCAAAAGCATTAAATGCAGACTTAATTGTTCATTTTGGGCATTCTGAATTTGCAAAAGTCAATTTTCCTGTGCTTTATATTGAAATAAAAGACAAACTAAATTTAACTCCTTTATTAAAAAAATCTCTAAAAGAACTTAAAGGCTTCAAAAAAATAGGATTAAGTTATTCAATACAACATATACAAGACTTGAATAAGATTATAAAATTTTATAGAGATAATAATAAGCAGGTTATTCTCTCGAAAAAAAAGGGAAGAGTTGCTCATGAAGGGCAAATTATTGGTTGCCAGTATTCTGGGTTGAAAGAAATTGAAAGAGAAGTTGAATGTTTTGTTGTTATAGGGAATAATTTTCACTCAATGGGTGCCACCTTATCTGTTGAAAAACCTGTTTTCTTGATTGACATATATAATAATGAAGTAAAGTCAATGAAAGGGATTAAAGATAAAATACTAAAACAAAGAATAATCTCTGTTGAAAAATTCAAGAATGCTACGAGAATAGGAATTATTTTAGAGCAGAAACAAGGACAGAGATTTGGTTCTCCTAAAGCCTTGATTGAAAAATTTAAAAGAGCAGGAAAAGAAGTTATTTTGATAACAATGAATGAACTAACTCCTGATAAATTAATGAATTTTTACAATGTTGATGGGTTTGTTGAGCTTGCTTGCCCTAGAATTGCAATTGATGATTTTGCCAGGTACAAAAAGCCGATTATTACATTCAAAGAAGCACTTATTGAATTAGGTGATAAATCTTGGGATGATGCTATAAAAGAAGGCTTGATGTGAGATTGTGAAAGATTTTTATATTATCTTTTTCTTATAATAATTATGGAAACAGTGAAAGGATTTAAAGATTATACAGGAGAAGAAGCTCGTAAAAGAGCTGAAATAAGGAAAATCTTAGTGGACACTTTTGAAAAATATGGGTTTGAACCAGCTGAAACCCCTATAATAGAATATAAAGAATTTGTGCAGGGAGA
>CAYNWY010000032.1:0-4918 GCA_964401065.1 Candidatus Woesearchaeota archaeon | reverse complement strand
GGTTTGAACCAGCTGAAACCCCTATAATAGAATATAAAGAATTTGTGCAGGGAGAAAACAAACAGGATGAAGCAGTCAGCGATATATTCAAGCTTAAGGACAGAGGAGAAAGAGATTTAGCTTTAAGATATGAATTTACCTTTCAATTGAAGAGATTAATGCAAAACAAAAAATTGCCTTACAAGAGATATCAGATTGGGGAGGTTTTTAGGGATGAACCTGCAACTGGAACCAGATTCAGGCAGTTTGTCCAGTGTGATGTGGATATAATTGGAAGCAAAATAAGAGATGAGGTTGAAATACTCTCTATTGCAAAAGAAGTTCTTGAGAGAATTGATATAAAATATAGAATTTATTTCAATAGCAGGAAGCTTCTCAATGAAATCATTTTAGAGCAAGGAATTAGTGGAGAGAATAGAATCAATGTTATAAAAGAAATTGATAAATTAGATAAATTGCCTGAAAAAGAAGTTAAAGAGAATCTGAAAAAATATGGGGCTGAAAAGATTTTTGAGATATTCAAAAAACCAGAAAGCTATTTTTCAAAATATTCCTCTTACAAGGAATTGAAAGAATTTGAAGAATATCTAGATTTGTATAAAGTTGAGGCAGTATTTTCCCCTTCTCTTTCAAGAGGGCTGAGTTACTACAATGGCACTGTCTTTGAAATTAAAACAGACAAGATGAGAGAGACAATCTGTGGAGGAGGAAGTTATGAGTTTAATGGAGTTCAATGTACTGGAATTAGCCTAGGCCTGGATAGGCTTTCTATGCTAGCTAATTTTAATTTCAGCAAGAATAGTGTCCTTATTGTTTCTTTAAATGAAGACAAGCAGGCAATTAAAATTGCTGAGATGTTAAGAGAAAAAGGGGACAGTGTTTCTATATTTTATGGAAAACCCAGCAAAGCAATGGAATATGCAAATTCTTGGAACATAAAACAGGTTATATTTGTTGGAGCAGAGGAAGTTAAGACAAAGAAGTTTAAAGTCAAAGATATGGTCACAGGAAAAGAAAAAAATCTCACTCTGGAGAAGAGAACAAAAAAGAATGTTATTGCTCAAAGAAAATAGAGAGAATTAAAAAGTTTAATATGGAAAAAAGAGGACAGGTTACTATTTTTGTAATTATTGCTATTCTTGTTATAGCTCTTATAGCACTTTTCTTTATATTTAGAAATAAAATTGGAACTGAAGAAAATTCTGTGGAAACAGATCCTGTTTATGTAAAAACTCTTTCTTGTCTGGAGAGCACAACTGAAGAAGGAGTAAAATATATTTCTTTACGCGGAGGATATTATAATATTCCAGAAGAAATATCTGCATCTTATCTTACAGAAGAGGCACCTTATTATTATATCAACTCCAAAAAAGATATTCCTTCTATGGAAAGAATTGAAAGTGAATTAGAAAATTATACAATTGAAAATTTAAGAGTATGTGTTAATTTTGAAAATCTAAAAGAACAAGGATTTGAGATAACCGAGGGTAATCTGTCTGTTTCTGTGAATATAAATGAAAATTATATTTCTGTTGAAGCAGATTATCCTTTGACAATAAAGAAAGGGGAATATACTTCTAGGTTTAGAGAATTTAAATCAAAAATAGATTATAGCATTGAGGAATTGTATCTTGCTTCAGAAGAAATTGTAAATGAATATTACAAAAGACCGGGTTTTGTGTGCTTGACTTGCATAGAGGATATCTCTAGCAGATATAATGTGGAATCAGTAACAACACCAATTTCAGATGAAGATATATGGTTCTCTATATTTGACAAAGAAACAGAATTAACTTGGAGGTTTGTTGTAGAACAATGAGCACAAAGATAATTCTCTCTATGATTGTTGCAATCTTACTAATTGGAATTGTATTTTCTGCAGGAGAAACTACCGGCACAACAACCACAAAAATTGAAGCAGGAGTATTAAAAGAGATAGGAAATTTAATAGGATCTGGATTGAATATAGCTGATGTAAATGCAAGCGGAGTTGAAATCACCAAGGATGAAGGAGTAAATACTCTTACTTTTTTGGATGAAGGAGCTGCTAACATAAAGGGAGCTTTATTTGATAATATTGAAGAATTATCTTCAATTAAATTAGATACTAAAGGGGAGATTTTATTTGCTGATTTGAAAGCGACTGAAGATACCTCATTTACATTTAAAGGAAAAGGCACATATGAAATCCCAAAAGGTGGAAGATTGACTTATGAAGAAGGGAGAATAACAATAGAAAAAGAAGATGGAGATGGGATTCTTAGATTAAAACAAGAAGTTCTTGATGAGGAAGGCAAGGATATAGGGAAGTTCTTGGATATTAAAATGAATGGAGATTCTGTTAACATAGAGAAGGTTGATAGAGAGAGTGTTCTAACAGGTAATTTTGATATGGGAGATAACAAAGTTGTTGGAATTGGAGAAAATAGAGTTGGGAGAGTGACATTATCTGAAAAAGGAAGAATATCTGAGATATGGAAAGGCACAGATGTAACAATGAAGAATATAACTCATAATGTTTTTGGAAATAATTTGAAGATATATTATGAGGAAGATTTTGATACATTGCAGCATAAAAATAAAAACTATTTTAATTATGGTAGTGGAAAAATTTATGCTGGTGGAGATGGTTTTACTACAAATTTAGGAAATCAAAATAATATCTTTGGAGACATGAAGACTACAAAATATGTTAAGAATGTAGGCACAAAAGAAAGAGATTTAGAGATAACAATGAATGGTGGAAGTTTAGAAATTTCAAGAGATACTAGTAATCCTGATGTTGGATTTAACATAGAAAATGAAGGAGATTTTATAATAAAAAATGGAAAGGCTGTTATTTATTCTGAAAAAGGTTATGTTAAGGAGAATGGAAAATTTGTTCTTTCGGATGAAAATAGTCTCTTTGTCAAGATGGATTATTCAAAAGACTTTTCCTATGATTTGAATTTAAAGGGGGGTTATAAATTAGAAGACAATGTATTCAAGGATAATGAAGGCAATATACTTAATCTCAATGATAGAGAAGCCACTATAGTTTACAATATAAAAAATCTTGATAAAGATAAAGTAACAGAAATTAAAAAATCCATAGAAACAGAAACAGGAGCCAGACCAAGAGATTATACTTATCTTGTTGATGAAGAGAAACATGAAGAGTTATTGAAATGGGTTTCTGAAGCTACAGAAAGTGCAAATAAAAATACACTTGGTGTAGAAATATCAGAGGAAGAATTATGGACAAGATTTATGCTTGAAGGTGGAGCAAATTATAAAGAAGGGTATCCTATTTATGATTATGATAATGTAGGCACCAATGTTCCTGTTTTTGGTTCTACTATTGGCTTGGATAATATAGGTGATCCTTCTGAACTTAAAAGATTAAAACAATATGATTTTGTTCCAGATAATTTAAAGTTAGCTCCAGAAACAATGACAAATGAGCTTTATCAAGATACTGTCTCTGCTAATTTTAATAACTTAAATGATGCATTGACTGTTTTTGCAGGAGAATTAGCAAGAAGAAAATATACATTTGAAAAAGATTTTAAAAAAGCTTATGGGGAAGATGAACTTAAAAGAATGAGTGATAGTGAAAAATATTTTTGGCTTACATATTACTTTAATGCAGGAGAAGGTGCAGGAAAAGGAGAATTAACAGGTACAAATTATAATACTTATAATTCACTTGGAGAAGCAGTTGTTGTGCAAGGCAAGGGAAGAGAAAATATATACCAACCTTGGATAGGTGCAACACCAGGAGATATTGAATCAGGAATCCCAGAAGGCAAAAGTGCACGTTTTAATGCTCTTCTTTCAGAATCCACATATAAATTAGTAAAACTGCTTAAAATTTTTGATTATCCTTAATCTCTTGAGAAAACTCCAATTACTCCCGGAATATTAAGTCTTACATCAAAAACAGTCAGATTTTTTAATATTCCTTGGGTTTCAAATTCACCATAAGTTAAATAAGAAATCTGTGGAGTATTAACAATCATTTCTGCTTCATATCCCCCATCCATATTCATTGCTGTATGAATATTAAATCCTTTGTCTGTTCTTTCATTGCTATCCTTTAAAAATCTCCCAAAATTATAAAGTGTAAAATATCCTCCTTCTGTTGTCATGAATAAAATTTCATCTTCTTTTGTTTTACCAACAACAGTTCTGTTTGCTTGCCAGTTTGTTTCATTAACTTTTATTTGCCCTTCCCTGTCCAATAAAATTGGCCAGTGTTGAACTCCTTGAGTATAAGGAGTTGTTTTATAATCAAATTTATCATAATCAAAATCCAAAAGATCTGCTTTTTTTAATTTTCCTTCCAAATCTTTTGGTTCTGCTAATAACATTCCTCTTGAATATTTATTATATTTAGGTCCTTTCTGTTCTCCATCACAAATTACAAGAGCGCATGGGTAAAGGTGAGGGTCTGACATGTATTGAGAGGCATTTATCATTGCAAGAGCACCTGTTTTTTCCTGCCAAGATTCTATAGAACGTGATTCTGTTCCTCCTCCATTATTCCCATTGAAAACCCTTATCTTGTTTATCTTTGGATTTATTTTAACAGTTGCAATCACATCTACCAATTCATTATTTCTAAAGATTTCTGTTCTAGAAAAATCCAACCCGCTTGATGCAGATTCCCATTTTATTGGTTTGTGAAGAACATTAATATAATCTGAAGAAGGAACTCTTGAAAAATTCTTTTTATTTATCTTTTTTTGAGTATCTTCTTTAATTGAAATTGTATATTCTGCCATTGCTAAACTTAAAGCACCCAATCCAACTAACTTAACAAATTCTCTTCGTTTGAGCATGTGAAGGTTTATCTTAAAATATTCTATATAAAGCTTTCCATGTTGTTAAGTCAATAATCAAACTTAACATCTCTTCATTTTTCTTAAAAATATTC
>CAYNWY010000031.1:0-8438 GCA_964401065.1 Candidatus Woesearchaeota archaeon | reverse complement strand
ATGGCAAAAGAAAAAATTATAGGAATAGACTTAGGAACTTCAAATAGCCAGGCGGCTGTGGTGATAGGCGGAAAACCAACAATAATTCCTTCAGCTGAAGGCGCAACAGTAGCAGGAAAGATGTTCCCCTCAGTTGTAGCATTTACAAAAGAAGGTTCTCTTTTAATAGGGGAATCTGCAAAAAGGCAAGCAGTAGTTAATCCAGAAGGGACCATGATGAAAGCAAAAAGAAAAATCGGGACTGATTTTAAATATTCTGTTTATGGCAAAGAATATACTCCTCAGCAAATTTCGTCTTATATTCTGCAAAAGATAAAAAGAGATGCTGAAAGTTTCCTTGGTGAAGAAGTTAAAAAAGTGGTTATTACTGTTCCAGCTTATTTTAATGATAATCAAAGAACCGCTACAAAAGACGCAGGTACAATAGCTGGTCTAGAAGTAGTAAGGCTCGTGAATGAACCAACTGCTGCTTCAATGGCTTACGGTCTTGACAAAGAAGGAGAGCATAAGATTCTTGTTTTTGATTTAGGTGGTGGAACTCTGGATGTTACAATAATGGAGTTTGGAGATGGAACATTTAATGTTCTTTCCACTTCAGGAGATACTCAACTAGGTGGAACAGACATGGACGAATTTATAATAAAATGGATTATTGAAGAGTTCAAAAAACAAGAAGGTTTTGACTTAAATGATGACGCAACCGCAATGCAAAGGATAAGGGAATCTGCAGAAAAAGCAAAAATCGAACTTTCAGGTGTTATGGAAACCGAAATAAACATTCCGTATATAACTGCTACAAATAAGGGGCCTAAACACTTATTGTTAAAAATAACTAGGGCAAAATTAGAGCAATTAATAGAGCCTTTAATCAAAAGATGCATTCACCCAGTTGAACAGGCATTAAAAGACGCTAAAATCAAGAAAGAAGAAATATACAGAATAATACTTGTTGGAGGGCCTACAAGGATGCCCATCATCCAGAAATTTATCGAAGAGAATGTTGGAAAGAAAGTTGAAAGATTAGTTGATCCAATGGAATGCGTTGCTATGGGGGCTGCAATACAAGGAGCAATCTTATCAGGAGACATTAAAGATATTGTCTTACTAGATGTGACACCTCTTACACTTGGAATAGAGACTTTAGGAGAAGTTATGACTCCCTTGATTGAAAGAAATACAACTATTCCAACAAAGAAAAGCCAGATTTTCTCTACAGCAAGTGATTTCCAGAATGCTGTAACAATCCATGCATTGCAAGGAGAAAGACTCTTAGCAAAAGATAATGTAAGTCTTGGTAATTTCAATCTAGTCGGGCTGCCTCCTGCACCAAGAGGAATCCCCCAGATAGAAGTCACATTTGATATTGACTCTAATGGGATAATCAGTGTAAAAGCAAAAGATCTTGGGACTGGAAAAGAGCAGAAAATGACAATCACTGCTTCAACAAAGCTTTCTGATAAAGATATTCAAAAGATGATGCAAGAATCTAAAGAACACGAAGAAGAAGACAAAAAGAAGAAAGAAGAAATTGAAATTAGAAACAATGCAGATTCTTTGGTTTACAGTTTTGAGAAAACAATAGCTGATTTAGGAGATAAATTATCTAAAGAAGAAAAAGAAAAATTAGAACAAGCAATAAAAAAAGCAAAAGATGCGCTAAAAGGAGATGATATTGAATCCATTAAAAATTCTTCAGAAGAACTGCAAAGAATAATGAAGGAAGTAGGAACAAAAATATATCAAGAAGCTGCTAAAAAGTATGCCGAAGAAAAAGGTAAAGAAAAAACAGAAGTTTCAGAAGATGATAACATTCGAGATGAAAAAAAGGATGATGCTATTGATGCAGAATATGAAGTCAAAGATGAAAAATAAACCTTTAAAGCTTTCTAATTATTAAACATAGTCCGAATAATCTCAAACTAACCGAATAGTTTTCTTTTTGTCCGAATAGTGTCCGAAAAGTAAATAGTTAATTTTTATTGAAATTCTTAACAATATCAATCTCATCGGGAGTTAAATTGTAGAGTTTGTAAACTAATTGGTCAATTTCTGCTAACCAAATTAATTGAATAAATTTCTCTAATTTTTGTTTCAATTTCTTCTTCGAACATAGTCAAAGAATATTTTTTGGAATCAAATTTTATTTCTTCTAATTCATCCTCCTGCATTTTAACACAGAATTTGACTCGTTTTTCAATAAAATCCAAGTCTTCTTCTTTAGGGAGTATTATTGGAATTAAATTAATGTCACATTGTTGATTAGCCGTTGAGGAATTAATAAAGTTAAATTTTATCTTAAATGCTAATTTTGTATTTAAAACCCCGAGTAAATAATACAAGTACTTCTTATTATTTATTGCTGCTGCTTTATAATTAACATCGTTGGGTCCCTCTTCTTTTAATGCGAATTTTAATTTTGAATCTGGATTAATTAAAAAACCACTCTCTTTAGATTCGGTGGCAAGACTCCAATAAATCCCCTTTTTCCAAAAATGTTCTTTTCCAGCCATATTGTAATTACTGATTGCATCTTTATCCCAGTAGATATAATAGTGCATCTTACTTCTCCATCTTTTATTTGCTTCTAGTGCAGATACTCCAGACCCTTTAATAAAAACAAGCCATTTTCCTTTAGTACCATTATTCTTTTCATCTTCAGATAGCTCAGATATTTCTTTAATTTGTGATTTTTTTATAATTTTCCAAACTTTCCCATGAAGATTTCCGTTCTGACTTAACTCTTTTATTTTTGGTCCAAAATTCTCTAAATATTTCTTTGCATTATTAGAGTATCTCTCATCGTTATCAAGTACTGCTAAGAATTCAGAATTGTTTGGGGTTTCCATTCTAGAATATCCTTCAACAAATTCTTCAAAAAGTTTAATATTTGGATTAGTTTTAAGTTTAGATATGATTTTATCAAAAATTATTTTATTTTCATCTGTAGGTATCCAAAATGATTTTCTAATTGATTTCCTAAATTTATCTGTACCCATCATGCTAAAAGTTTCCTTTGAAAAATCTTTTATAGTGTTTGGACGCAAATAACAAACTACATCTTCGTTTATCTCATCATTTTTTATTATCATTATACTTGTAGAGACGCTTGGAGAGTCTGCATCAGTTTTAAAAGTATCGAGTGGACAGGGGTACCATTTTTTTAGATTTTTGCCTAAGATAAATTCTCTTAATCTTTCGAAGCTTTCAGTACACAAAAAGCTATCAGAACATATTAACCCAAATAATTGTTTCTTTTTAACAAGCATTAGACTACGATAAAAAAAGATTTCATAAACATCTTGAAATTTACATGTTTGGGGTAACCCCCCATTATAATATATGCTGTTTAGGATAGGTATTTGTATAGGATTATCTTCTTTAACTTTTTTTGGAGATATATATGGGGGGTTCTCAATAACAACATCAAATCCCCCATTCAATATAATATGCCCGAAGTCTATTCTCCAGTGGAATACTTGAATTTTTGAAAACTCTTTTTCGGTTATCGGTGGTTGAGGTGGTTTCTTAGAAGCATATTTTGGGTCAATTTTTTTGTTGATGTAATCTCTAAATGAAATATTTATGGGATTATAAATTGATTTTCTTATAATCTCTAAAGCATTCCTTAAAGTATCCGCTTTAATACCATGGGATATTCTATAAACTTTATACATCAAATAGTACGCTTCAATAAAGTCTTCAAGATTCCTAGATAATAACTTTTCTTTAGCCGTTTTTAAAAAATTTAATTCCTCTCCATCAGTATATCCTAAAAGAATTGTAAACATTCCTTTAATTTCATCTGTGTAGGGAGATTCAATAAATGATTGCCCGAGTTTCTCATCAAGCCAACCTATTAAGCTATTCCCAACTTTTAAGTTATATTCAATATTTGGGAGTGCTTTAATTTCATTCTTTGATTCTTCATAATCGGAAATAAGCCAAAGCCATAATCTTAGTTTAGAAATCTCTATTGCTCCTGCGAGAATGTCTACTCCATAAATATTATCTGTGATTATATCTATCTTTAAATCATAAAAATTCTGCCTATTTCTTAATTCATAGTTTAGTCTTCTCTTTAAATTGAAAATAACTTCGGATGCTTTAACCAAAAATGCTCCAGAGCCACAGGCAGGGTCTAAAACTTTAATTTCATCAAGAATCTTTATTGCATCTTTCATCTCTTTCTTGTTTTTAGATTCAATCAGCTCGTCAAAAGAAGAGTATTTATCTCCCAATTTATCAAGTAAATGGGGAATTATTGTATTTTTTGAGATGTAATCCGTTATTGATTCGGGGGTGTAATAAATGCCTTTCTTCTCTCTTTCAGTTATTTTTTTGATAGCATTTTCGGCTTCTTTTTCAAAGCTTTCACTTTCCCAGCTACAACGCTTCTTTCATAGACATGCCCTAAAATCTCAGGTGTTAAGATCTTATCTTCGTCCTCTTCTGTTATTTTAATATCCTCAATAATCCAATGATAACTGTTCAAAAATTCAAAAATCTCCACCCATTGATTATTCTTTAAATTTATATCTAATTCCTGTTCTAGGACATCTGGTCTAAATAAGCCACCATTTAAATAAGGAATTAATAATTCATACCCGTCAAATTTTAATGTTCTCTGCTCTCCTTGAAGATTAAACTTATGAAATAAATTCTTTAACGATTTTAGAAAATCCTTTTGTTTAAGTAGGATTTCAAATAAATTTGTGCCAGAGAGATTATTTCCATTTGATTTAATTATTCCTTTATGGCATAAAAAATAAATAAAGAAAAACCTATCAAATATTTTTTGAGCTATTAGATATTTTTGTTTGGGTTCAACATTATTTTTAATATGCTGGACTAAAAGATTTCTTTTAATTTTAAATGATTCATAAAACTGTGCTGAAATATCTTTTGATTGAAATAACGAGTCTAAAGAATCCATTTTAGTTAATTTATCTATCTTAGATAAATTGTCTTTTGTTCTATCAGAAAAAATAAAATATTTATTTTCTCCAAAATTTCTTAGAAATATCAATTTTTTATTTAGAAGTATAATGCAATAGCTTAAACCCCTATCAATCAAGAAGTGGTTTTTTATTTCTTTTACATTATCAGAATTAGATACTTCATAAACTACTAACAACCTCTTCTTATCTATCTTAAAATAAGCTCCTTCAGAAAATTCTTCATCAGAGTAATTCCTCTCTATCTGAAAACCTTTTTCTTCTAAAAATTTAATAACTTCTTCTTTTCCATTTAGTATTTCTTGAACTTCCACGATTATTCCTCCACAAACCCTACAGCAAATAAGGTTTCTTTTTTGTCATCAATCTTTTTCTGAATATCCATTTTAGTAAAACTCTCTGCTAATTCATTTATCCATCTTTTTATTTTCTCTTTTGTGATACTCTCTTTAATTTCCACCTTAATTCTCTTTATTATTTTTTCAGTCATACTCCCGCATTTATGTTTAATTTGCTCTAATGCATCCTCTAACTTAGAAATTTCGGGGTACAATTCTAATAATTTTTTAGATGCTATAAAATCAAGAATACTATCTACTAATTTATCTATAGAATCATTAAAGTATTGCATTCTCAAATCCTCTTTCTTTTTATTGCTTTTGAAATCTTCAAACTCTTTGAGTTCTTTTCTAAAGGTTTTCTCAAAATCTATTCTCTTATTTAGTTCGATTATTTCTCGGTCATAGAAAGTCTCTTCATTATAAGAATCACTATTTTTGTAAATTAAGTTTAATCCTTTACTACCCTTAAAGAGTGTATAACTTCCTCCAGATGGAATTTTTACGCTTTCTAAATCCTCTTTTTTAATAGAATATTTCTTTATTGCTTTTTGTAAGAAAATCAAAATTGGTTTTGAATAATCAAGTGTTATCTCTAAATCTTTGAAATTGCTTTCTCTGAAATTACTTCTTATTTTTTGCCACACCTCCAAATACATTCTTTTATCTTTAGCTCTTCTCTCAGACAAAACTTCTTTTTCTGTTTCAAACCAGATTCTATACTCCACACCAACAAACCTAATAATATCTTTTATTCTTAATTCCATCCTTTCTACAAGTTTTAATTCCACATCGAGCTCGTCGTCTGGTCTAAAATTTAAAACTTCAATATCTTTAGGATAGTCTAAACGAGTTGCTCTACCTATTCTTTGAATTATTCTAACAGGATTATAAGGAATATCAAAATTAATAACTACATCTGCTCCGCTTATATTAAATCCTTCCGATAATGTATCGGTAGTCATTAAAATTCTTAATTTGTCTTGGCTATCATTAAACTTTTCAATTATTACTTGTTTATTTTTTGTATTTGAATCTATAAATCTAACTTCATCTGGACTTAACGAATTCTTAAAATACTCTTTTATTGCTCTAAGAGTATCTTTATATTCTGTGAACATCAATATTTTTTTCCCTTTTTTAGAACTAAGAATAGAATTTAACTGATTTATCTTTTGATCATTCTTAAATAGAACTTCGCAATCTTCCTTTAAAAAAGGATTTAGTTTTTCTATTTGCTTGTTAATCAAACCAACATCCTCTTTAAGTTCAGATAATATCTTTAAATGTTCATCCCCCTTGCCTGATTTTATTTTTTCAATAACGTCGTTCAATCTATCTTTAAAGTCCATATCAAAATTAATGTCTATATCATCTTCATATTCATCTTCCTCCAGATATTTTGTATTTTTCTTTTCAACAGCAGTAAGAATCATCGTGCTTTTTTTAGACAATCTTTTTAGTGTAAGATAATATGAACTTATATCACTTTCAAATCTTTTATAAAGAATCCATTTGAAAAAACCGCCTAGCCTAACTCCTTTCTCTGGGTCAAGCAATCTTAAATGTGCTGCCGAAAGACTAGTAATAAAATCTACAATCCCTGCTATAACATCCCTATAACGAGTGTCTAATTCATATTTAATTTCTTCAACATCAGGGTCTTTAATTTTGGTTATGTCTACCTTAGAAAATATCTTTAGTTCGTCTATATACTCTTGCTGTGTCTTTATTGTTTCTCTTGTTGATTTAACGAACATTTCCTTTTCAATTCTTTCTTGAACTATTGATAATTCTTCTTTTTCAGAATTTTTTAGTTCCTCATATTCTTTATTTTTAAATAAATTGATTAAGTCTCCTAGCTCTCTAATTAAGTTATCAAAAAGTAGGTTGTCTCCTTTTCTTTGAAATAATTTAGCAAGATTCAGCAAGTCGTCCAAGCTAGTATTAACGGGCGTTGCTGTAAGAAATAAAACCTTGGAATTTCCGTTTTCATCTATTATCTTTTTGATATTCCTTGCTCTGTAAGAGTCTGGGTTTCTGTAATTATGTGCTTCATCAACTATTATTAGCCCGTAGTTCTTAGAGTATTTTTCAAATCTAAACATATCTGGTCTCTTTTGTAAATCCCCCATAGAAACTAATGAAACTTTGTCATAAATCTTAAATTCCTTCAAATATCTCTGCCATTGGTCTTCACTATAAACTAATCCTGCTGGAGCAATTATTAAGACTTTCTCTTTATTGTCTATAAAATATTTAGCAACTTGGGAAGCAACATAAGATTTTCCTAATCCTACTGAGGAAGTTAGAAAACAGCCCCGGTATCCTTTGCTGTTAAAATTATTTAAAACCCTTACAAAGTCTATACGTTGAAACTGCAACAATTTCGATTCTTTAAATTCTTCAAAAAGATAATCCGCTTTCAAGAACTTTATTAAAATCTTTAAAAATTCTTTTGGTTCTATGTATGCAAAGGTATTTTTCAATTCTTCTCCAAACTTTGATTTTTCAATTGCTTCGGCGAGTGCTTCGCAAACATTTAATTTTTCAAAATCCTCTGTTCCTTTCGCCCATAACTCTTCAAACCATCTTTCAACATCCTCCAAATCCCTCTGTTCTGTTATAATCGTGTTTAACTCAGTATTGCCAACTAATCCGCTAGGAGTCAAATTTGATGAACCTATAACGCCTGCCATATATCTATTAAGAATATTTGTAGTAGAAGAGTCTCTTAAAAATAAGTATGCTTTGCTGTGTAATCTTTCTGGGCTTTTTTCATCACCAAAATAAACTTTAACTTTAAGAGTTTTATATTCTCTAACAAGCTGATAAAAGAGCTTAACTGCTGGCTTTGTTTGTTCATTTACTTCAAGTTCATTGAATTTGTCGTTGAAAGCTTTAATTAACTGCTCCTTAGTTGGTTTTGAGGTGTCATAACCCATTAAAATCTTAATTTCTTTGAGGTCTTTTAGCGAATTAATTATTTCAAATAAGCCCTCAATATAGAAATATCCAACTGCACACTTAAAACTTTCAGAATCCAAAGCCATAGTTTTTAATACCTCTTTCATATTGAGAGATTTAGTTCTTGGACTGCACCCCAAAAAGTAGACAAATAGTTAAGTTAACTTTTGCTTAACAA